>WTHG01000014.1 GCA_011523245.1 Verrucomicrobiales bacterium
GCTTTAGATAATCACTTCTGCTAACGGGCCGGTTGGCCCGTTTTTTTATGCCGATCTAGGCGGGCAATTGCATCACATGCACGGGTGAATAGTTGCCTACGTAATTGCCTTCCTTATCGAGGCGGCGGCCGTTGCCGTTGCTGGCGCGGTTTGTGCTGGAGAGGGCAAACTGTTTGCCGTCCGGATGCAATGCTACGGCGTGGATGTTGGAGATTTTGGTGTTGTTGTAGAACGGTTCCTCGGCGCCGGGTTTGATGAAGAAATGCGTGCCGCGTCCGGTCACGCCGCTGCTGGCGCAAATGAGGTATCCCTCAGGATGCTCCGCTACGTCCGTGATAAAGGCGTCATTTTCCACGCCAAATTGGTAGCGCGACTTCGATTTGCCGGAGGCGTAATCAATCCAATCCAGCGTCGGGATTCCCTGCATGGTGCCTCCATCAGTAGGGGCGCAGCCCACGGCCATGAGAGTTTTGCCGCTGTCCAGAAACATCAGCTGCTTCAGCCCGCAGACATCCTGCAATCGCGAAAGCTTGAAGAATTCATTGAGCTCAAACTTGCGTTCAATTTTGTTGGCGCCAAAATCCCAGACACGCACGATTCCTTTGAGGTCGCCGAACACCACGCGTTGGCCGTCCGGTTGAAAGGTGAGCGCGTAGATCTCCTCGCCCCCGCTCCATTCGGCGAGGCGTTTGCCATGGTCATCCCATAGGCGCACGGCACCATCGCGGCCGGCCGTGGCGAGTTGGTTGGCATGCACGGCAATCTGGCGTACCCAACCATCATGAGCATCGGGTAGGCTCCAATGGATCTTCGGGGATTTTCCGGCGAAATCGCTGCAGCGCAATTGGCCCCAGCTGTCGCCGGTGTAAATGCGCTGCGTTTTGGGATCCGAAGGCAGGGCCAAGGCAGTCAGCCAGCCGTGATGGCCGGTCACCGGGGTGATGGCCTGCCATTCGTTTTTGGTTTCTTGATGTACTGCTTCTCCGTCTTTGGTTTTCTCCCGAATCTCCACTTCCACTTCGGTTAGTTTCCAGCGATGGAGTTTTGCATCCATGCCGCCGGCCAGCAGATGCGAACCGTCGGGGCTGTACCGTGCACAGAGTAATTGGCGCTCGGGAGTTAGCTCCTGCACTTTTTGAGGTTCGGATTGGGGCTCGGCGTCGGCCATGTCAGCTGAGGACTCCGGGGATGACGCCCATGTCATCGTGCGCAATGGGCAGGGGTTGGTCGCCGTTTTCGAATTCCACATCGCCCGACTTAATGCCGAGTGCGTGGTACCAGGTATGAAACATGTGGCCGATGTCCCACGCGTCGCCTTTGACAAAGGTGCCTTGGGCGTTGGTCTCGCCAATGACTGCGCCGCGGTGGATGCCGCAGCCGGCCAGTGCAATGCTCCAGGCCTCGGGCCAATGATCGCGGCCGGCGTGGCCGTTAATGCGCGGTGTGCGTCCGAATTCGCTCATGGCAATCACCAGAGTGTGCTCCAGTTGGCCAGTTGCTTCCAGATCCTCCAGTACGGCGGCGAAGGCTTGGTCGAAGCGGTTTACCAAGCTCACCGTGCCATTGAAGTGATCGCCATGGGTGTCCCAGCCGTAGCTGTTGACCTTTACGAAACGGCAGCCGGCCTCGAGTAATTTGCGGCCAATGAGCATGTGTTGGCCGAGTTGATGGTCGCCATAGCGGTCCTTTTCTTTTTGCGGATATTTCGTGGTATCAAAAATTTCGCGCTGCTTCAACAGCACTTCGGCGGTGTCGAACACATACGAGTTGGCCTCGGTGTTGGTTGAACGGCGGGGTTTGGCGAAGTTCAGGTTCAGCGCATTGCGTAGTTCGTTGCGGGCGGTGTCCTGTTCAGGGCTAACTGAATCCGGTCGCAGTAAATCGGGCGGTGGTTGGCCATCGCCAAAGGCGAGCGAGCCGTACTTCGGTCCGAGGAAGCCTGCGTCGGTTGGCTTGAACCCGCCACTGCCGGGTTTCACCCACACATACGGCGGTAGGCCGCTGGCGGTGGGCCCTAGAAGCTTGGCGATAGCGCTACCGAAGTAGGGATAAATGACACCACGATTGACCGGATCACCACGTTGAATTCGCGGTACCCCGGCCGAATGCGAGTTGTCCTGCGTATGCATGCCGCGCACGAGGCAAATTTTATCGAGCTTCTTGGCCATGCGCGGCATCAGCTCACTGACGTGCACGCCGGGGATCACCGAGGGAATGCTGCGGAATGGACCGCCAAACTGCGTGTTGGGTTTTGGATCCCAACTTTCCAGCTGGCTCATGCCGCCATCGAGCCAGATGAACAGCACTTGTTTTTCCTTTTGTTTGAGCACCTCACCGGCGGCGGGCGAAACTAAGCCACTCATCGCTCCTGCGGCCACGGCACCGCTAATC
>WTHG01000189.1 GCA_011523245.1 Verrucomicrobiales bacterium
AAACTCGGCCTAAGCATTCGTCTATTGGGCGCCTCGCTTTTTATAGTGCTTTGCCTGTTTTGGATGACGCTGCTTGTTTTTCTTACGGCCAAAGCGATTGCGATTATGGTCGGGGCGGATGAGAAATACATTCCCTGGATCGTCGTTTTAACTGCCGCGTTCGCGATAACGTACACGTCTTTAGGGGGTCTCCGTGCAGTGGTTATCACCGACCTCATGCAAACCATCCTGCTTTACGGAGGCGCCTTGCTGGTCATAGGGACCATAACGGTGAAGATGGGTGGATTCGGTTGGTTCCCAACCGAGTGGCAGACGGATATCTGGGATACACAACCCATTTTCAGCCTCGATCCATCCACGCGGGTCACCGTCGTCGGAGCTATCCTTACCGTGTTTGTCTACGCTTGCGCAAATGCCGGTGGCGATCAGGTGTCTATCCAACGGTTCATGGCGACCAAAGATGCTAAGACTGCCCGCAAGGCGATCGGTATCCAGCTCTGTGTCGCCGCCATCGTCACCCTTACGCTTGCCGTTACCGGAGTGGCCTTGCTCGGCTATTTCCAAGCGAATCCTCAGCTCCTTCCGATGGGAATGACGCTTAAGGAAAATGCCGATAAGATCTTCCCACACTTTATCGCCTTCCACCTTCCGCCAGTGGTCTCCGGTCTGGTGCTGGCCGGACTCTTTGCGGCCGCCATGTCCAGCATCGATTCCGGCGTCAATTCCATCACCGCCGTCGCGATGACCGACTTCCTTGATCGCTTTGGCATCAAGCCTGAGACCGAAAGAAAACATGTCTTTTTTGCCAGAAGCTTAGCTATCGGCATCGGTGTGATTGTTGTTTTGGCTAGCGCATTGATAGAGCACGTGCCGGGCAACATTACCGCCGTCACCACCAAAACGGTGAACCTGCTTACCGTTCCCATCTTCATCTTGTTTTTCTTCGCCCTATTCGTTCCGTTTGCCAACGCAGCCGGCGTTTGGATCGGAGTGACATGCAGCATTGCTACCGCCATTCTGATCGCATTCTCCGGCCCCATATTCGGAATGAATGAACAGGGACTGGATCCCGTCAGCTTCCAGTGGATATCCCCATCGGCATTGCTCGTCGGCATCAGCTCAGGTTGCGTGGCGTGTAAGATATTTTCAATTACGAGTCCCCCTGCTGTTTAAGAGCATTTTTGTAGAGAATGAATATAACGCTGGTTCAGGAGCGAGACGTGAGCCGTCGCTTAGATGAAAAAATAAAGGAAAGCCTTTGCCTTTGTTTTCCGGATGATGTGGCAACCTTCTCAGTTACTCGCGCCTGGCATAATACAGCTCCTTCATGGAGTTTGTACTCAGAGGATAATGACCGTATTATTTCACATGTCGGCGTAGTTGACAGAAGTATTCGAGTTGGCGACAAAGTTGTGCGCATTGCAGGTATGCAGAACGTTTTTGTTTTGCCTGAATTCAGAGGAAAGGGCTTTTGCGATGCTCTTATGAATGCAGCTATGGTTAAGGCGGCTGAATATGGTTTTGATTTTGGCTTGTTGTTTTGCATCCCTGATATCGAGAAAGTCTACGAGCGAAGTGGATGGATTAAATTGCCGCCTAGCTCTATTCTCGTTGCAGATGAATCTGGAAAAGAAGGGGTTCTCCCAGGCAAAAACATTGCCATGTACTTCCCTCTGAAACTCAGTGCCTTTCCTGTTGGGGACATCCACCTGCAAGGCAATGACTGGTGAGTTGATTAACAGATACGATGCCTTTAGAAGACCAAATATCTATATTACCTGACACCGTCGAACGACACATTAAAACGTTGTCTGAAGAAATTGGGGTCCGCTTAGCTGGATCCCTCGGAGAAAAACGGGCCGAAGAATACATAGCGACCGAATTAACTCAGTATGGAGCTGAAGTACAGATCGAGAGATTCCCCATTCAAGAACGGGCTGTAGAAAAAGAAACCCTCCATGTTGAGCTTAATGGTAAATGGTATTCTTTCCCATGTTCTTTATTGGGCAATGCCAAGGGAACCAATGGTGAATCGATTGAGGCGCCAGTAGTTTTCTTTTCATCACAAACAGACTACCAGCGAAAAGATCTCTCCTATCTCTCAGGAAAGGCCGTTGTTCACTTGGGTAGTCATATCGAAAAACCCGACAGTTACAGGCGGTTAGTCAATGCTAAGCCCGCCTTCGTTTTGTTTGTCGATGTTCGCTTTCCGGGAACTGTGGTCCCGTCGGACGGCATGTTTCCGGCGTACACATATAAGTACGGTGGAATGACCATAGTCAGTGTTGCCTATATGGACGCATGGAAGTGGAAACAAGAGGAGGCCAGCGCAGCTAGACTCTGTATCCATGGTGAAATGCGCAAGAGTTCATCATCCAATAT
>WTHG01000267.1 GCA_011523245.1 Verrucomicrobiales bacterium
CTGGCCGCACCCAAAAAAGTGGTGATGATTGCGGGCCCGCAAAGCCACGGCCCGCTCTCCCACGAACACCGCGCCGGTATCATGTTGCTGGCCAAGTGCCTGAAGGAAGGGGCTGCCGATCTGGTGACGCCCACCGTTGTCACCAACGGGTTTCCCAGGGACACCAGCGTGTTTAACGGCGCCGATGCCGTGGTGATTTACAGCGACGGCGGAGGCCGCCATCCCGCGCTGGGAGGCGACAACCTCGGATTGCTTGGCAAATTCATGGACAAGGGGGTCGGGTTTCTCACAATCCATTACGCCGTGGAGCCCACCACCAACAAAGGCAACAAGGAATTCATCGAGTGGCAGGGCGGCTGTTTTGAAACACATTGGTCGGTAAACCCCCACTGGGTGGCCGATTTCAAGAAACTCCCCAAACACCCCATTACCAGCGGGGTAAAGCCCTTTAAGGCAAATGATGAATGGTATTTCCACATGCGGTTTGCCAAGGACATGAAAGGCGTGACGCCGATCCTGTCGGATGTGGCCCCTGCCGAAACCATGCGGCGCGGGGATGGCGCCCACAGCGGCAATCCCCATGTGCGCAAGAGCGTGGCGGCCGGCGATCTCCAGCATGTTGCCTGGGCCTTCGAACGCCCCAATGGCGGCCGCGGCTTCGGCTTCACCGGCGGGCACAATCACCTCAACTGGGGCAACGATGATTATCGCAAAACCGTTCTGAACGCCATCGTGTGGGTGGCCCAGGCCGAGGTGCCCGCGGCCGGCGTGCCCAGCAAGCTGACCGAGAAGGATCTCTACGCGAATCTCGACAATAAGGGCCGCAAGCCCAAGCCCCGTAGCAATCCCGGTCCTAAAGCTGGTAGCGCGTTTACCAGCAAGAGCCCGAAACCGGTCGTGTCCTCGAAGGTTCTCACCAAGGCCAACCCGGAGGCCACTCTCACCGCCGATCTAAAGGGCGCCAAGGAACTACACCTCGTGGTGACCGATGGCGGCAATGGTTACGCTTGTGACTGGGCTGACTGGGTGGAACCGCGTCTGATCGATGCGTCCGGCAACGAAACCAAGCTCACGGCGATTCGCTGGCAGCATGCTGCGTCCGGTTTTGGCAGTGTGCAGATCAACAAGAACTGCGATGGCAAACCCTTGCGCGTGAACGGCAACCTGATGGAATTTGGGATTGGCACCCACGCCAACTCCATTGTCACTTACCGCCTGCCCAAGGAGCATCCGTACGTGAAGATTGTCACCGGCGTGGGGTTGGACAACGGCGGCACCGACCAGGGCGCTTGTGGCAATGCCTCCAGTGCGCAGTTCCACATTTTCACACAGCAGCCGCGTTTTGTGGCCGTGGCGGCGGCGGGCGGCGGCAATGCCACACCGGCCAGCCGGCATCCGGATGATGCCGTGGAAAACCTCGATGTCCATGTAGCCCTGCAAGCCGAGGTGTTTGCCGCCGAGCCGATGATGCTTAGCCCGTCCAATATCGACATTGATCACCGCGGCCGGGTGTGGGTGGCCGAGATCATCAATTACCGCGGTCACCGCAACAAACGGCAGGAAGGCGACCGGATTCTGATTCTGGAAGACACCAACGGCGACGGCAAGGCGGATACCAAGAAGGTGTTCTATCAGGGCCGCGACATTGATTCCCCGCACGGCGTCTGCGTGCTGGGTACGGCGGATGGCAAAAACACCAAAGTGATCATTGCCGCCGGAGACAAGGTGCAGATCTTTACCGATGTGGATGGCGACGACAAACCGGACAAGAAGGAGACGCTCTTCAGCGGTATCGCCGGTAGCCAGCACGACCACGGCATCCATGATTTCATGTTCGGCCCGGACGGCCGGTTGTATTTCAACTTCGGCAACTCCGGTCGCCAGCTCAAGGACAAGGACGGCGAGCCGATCGTGGACTTGGCCGGCAACGAGGTGAACGACCGGCGCAACCCTTACCAGCAAGGCATGGTGTTCCGGTGTTACCTCGACGGCAGCGGACTGGAAACGCTCGGTTGGAACTTTCGCAACAACTGGATGGTGACCGTCGACAGCTTCGGCACCCTGTGGCAGAGCGACAACGACGATGACGGCAACCGTGCTGTGCGTATCAATTACGTGATGGAGTATGGGAACTACGGTTTTCGCAGCGAAATCACCGGCGGTGGCTGGCGCGACAAGCGCACCAACATGGAGAAGACTATCCCCGAACGCCACTGGCATCTTAACGATCCCGGCGTGATTCCCAATCTCCTCCTCACCGGCGCCGGCTCGCCCACCGGCATTTGCATCTACGAAGGCACGCTCCTACCCAAGGTGTTCCAGGGCCAAATGATCCATTGCGACGCCGGCCCCAGCATTGTGCGGGCTTATCCGGTGAAGCG
>WTHG01000440.1 GCA_011523245.1 Verrucomicrobiales bacterium
GCCGCAGATGCTCACCAGCGAAGCTATTGAAGGGAAACCTGAAGGTCCTGCTGATGTAGATTCAGAGGATAGCGAGGGTGAGCCGCCGGAACCGGTGGAGGAGTTGCCGCCGGTTTCTCCATTATCCAAGATTCTCGTGGCATTTGCGGGGCCGTTGATGAACGTCATTTTTGCGATTTTGATCGCGGTGTTTATTTGGCTCGTTGGAATTCCTAAACAAATCAATGAGCCTGTGGTGGGTTATGTGGGCGAACAGTCCGAGGAGTTTAGCATTGGTGCGCGGCCGGGTGATCGGATCACGAATGTGAATGATCAGCCGATTGAAACCTGGCAAGATGTTGTTTATGCCGTACTCGACAGCGAAGGGGAAACTGTGGCGGTCCAAGTACTGCGCGGCGAAGAACAGCATCAGTTTGATTTGCCGGCCGGTACATGGAACGGAGGGATCCGTCGGATTCGTCTTGATAACCACGATCTTCTGGAAGTGATGAGTTTTGAGACTCCCAGCCTTTTGGGTGATGCGGGTTTCAAGCCAGGCGATGTGCTGCTGAGTGTTAATGGTCAGAAAGCCTATAGTCAGTATCAACTGCTGGATTTATTGATGGCAGATGCCGGGCAGGAGAAAACCATTCGTGTGGCCCGGGATGATGAAGAGATGGAGCTATCTTATGAAACGCCGGATGTCGCCGGGGTTGCCGTTGAGCAGGTGGTTGCAGAGGATGAGGACGGCTTGTCGACCCCGGCCTCCAAGGCTGATGTGCGAGCGGGGGATGTTATCAAAAGCGCAGCAGGAGTTCGGGTAACTAGTACGCGTCAGTTGGTTGATATCATTCAATCTCAGAATAATAAGGAATTTCAACTGGACCTGCTGCGTGATGACAAAGAAATTCAGGTTTCCATCACCCCGCAAGACAATCGACTTGGGGTGGCGTTAAAACAGGATATTGGTCTGGTCTTTAAGCCCGAGCCCATTCGCTACAGTAAAGAACTGGCTCATCCGTCTCCGGCAGCGCAGATCGGAGATGTGCTTGATAAGATCGCCATCACATTTAAGGCGCTCGGGCGCGGCAAGGAATCGGGCGTGGGGGCTAAAGATTTGAGCGGGCCAGTCGGGATTTTTGGCATGCTGGCCATTCAGGTGAATCATGACCTGCGGTTGGCTCTGAGCTTTCTGGTGCTACTGAACATCAACTTGGCTATTCTAAACCTTTTGCCGGTGCCGGTGCTTGATGGCGGGCATATCCTGCTCTCCATCATTGAGTGGATTCGCAAAGAGCCGGTCAGTGTGAAAATTCAGGAATGGGCCACCACGGCGTTTGCGGCGTTGTTGCTCTGTTTCTTTGTGTACGTAACTTTTGCGGACGTGAAACGCGTGCCGTTACTGCACGACATCTTCAATCGCGACACTGAAAAGGTGGAGCAACCGGCCGGTTCCGGCGAGTAGTATGCAATATTGCGCCTCACCGTACCGCTACCAACGGCGTACGTCCCGGCCCGTGGTGGTTGGTGAGCCGGAAAACGGCGGTGTGGTGGTGGGCGGCAATCATCCAGTTGTGCGCCAATCCATGCTTACCAGCAGCACGCTGGATACCGAAGCGTGCGTCGAGCAATCGATGGCGTTGGTAGAGGTTGGTTGCCAAATCGTTCGAATCACAGCCCAGACCAAACGGTACGCCGCCAACCTCGAACAGATTGTTGCGGGCATTCGCGAGCGCGGTTCCAATGTGCCGGTGGTGGCGGATATTCATTTCAAACCCGACGCGGCATTGGAGGCGGTGAAATGGGTGGAGATGGTCCGAGTCAATCCTGGAAATTACGCCGATACAAAGAAATTTGCCGCGCACGAATACACCGAAGAAGAGTACGCCGAGGAATTGGTTCGGATTGAGGAAGAGTTTGGCCCATTGGTTGACGAGTGCAAACGCCTCAATCGCGCGATGCGAATCGGAACCAATCACGGCTCACTGAGTGACCGCATTATGAATCGCTACGGCGATACCCCGTTGGGGATGGTGGAGAGCGCGCTGGAGTTCGCGCGGATCGCTCGGAATCGGGATTTTCACAACTTCAAGTTCTCCATGAAATCCAGTAACCCCAAGGTGATGATTGAATGTTATCGTCTGCTGGCGGCCCGGCTGGCAGAGCTGGGGCCTGATTGGAATTATCCATTACACCTTGGTGTGACGGAAGCCGGGGAGGGCGAGGATGGTCGGATCAAGAGCGCGATCGGGATCGGATCGTTGTTGTGTGACGGGTTGGGTGATACGATTCGTGTTTCTCTGACAGAAGATTCTCCCAATGAAATTGCTGTTTGTAACGATCTGCTAGAGCAAATTCCAGTGCTGACATCGCCTAAAACGGAAGTCGATGAAGTGAAGCT
>WTHG01000107.1 GCA_011523245.1 Verrucomicrobiales bacterium
GTTACCCGTGGCGCAGTCGGATGAAATGGTGGGTGCTTTTCGGCGCGCAAGGCGATCCCTTGATAGAGGCGGATCGTCCGACCATAGCCAGCATGTTACGTGATGCCGGCTATCGCACGGGCCTCGTCGGCAAATGGCACGCAGGACTTCGCTACCGGCAGAGCAACGGCAAACCGGCCGCCGGCTGGGCCGATGCTGATCTCACGCAGCCGCTGCATACCACGCCTTTGGATCATGGGTTTGACTTCGCCCGGTACACCTCCCGCTCGCACGGCACTTCCGGGCCGGATCCAAGCCATCGGAATGCCGCCAAGCGTAACCGGCCCACGCAAACCGTTGGCCCAGGCCATCTACACGGGCGCACGGCCATCGGGGCCACGAAGAATGGTAAACAACTCGTGACCGAAGGCGATAACGCCTACGTGCTCACGAAACTCGGTAGCCGGCACTCGGATCATGCGCTGGAGTTTTTGAATGCACACGTGCGTGATGCGGCGACCAACCAGCGCGCGTTTTTTCTGTATTATCCGGCCAACTCCAATCACGGCCCGTACACGCCGGACAAGGCGATCAGCGGTCGGCCGGTTGCCGGTGCGGCACGTACCAAGGCCGGTGCGCCAATGGATGCGCGGCATGATTACATTTACGAGAACGATGTCGCGCTAGGTCGATTGATCGATTGGCTGGCAGCCACACCGGATCCACGACGCGCCGGCCGGAAACTCATCGAAAATACGCTCGTCATATTTACCAGCGACAATGGCGCGGAGAAAAATAGCGACATCGCCACCGGCCCGTTTCGTAGCCACAAGGGGAGTTGCTATGAAGGCGGGCATCGGGTGCCGTTCATAGCCGCATGGCCGGCTGGCGGCGTGGGTGATGGCAATGCTCAAACGCCGGGACAATCGAATACCTCCATCATCGGTCTCACGGACATGTACGCCACCTTTGCTGAAATGGCCGACGCTAAGCTGCCGGACTTGGCTAAGGGCGAAAAGGGTGCTGAGGATAGTTTTAACATTTTGCCGGCTTTGCGTGGTGTAATTATTAAAGATCGGCCGCCACTATTTTTTAATGACCACAAGGAGGCCAAAACTGATCCGGCCGCCGTGGCCATGCGCGAAGGGATGTGGAAAATATTTTTTGATTCCACCCTGTTGCGTGAAGGAAAGGCTAATGCAATTGAACTATTTAATTTGTCAGATGATCCTCAGGAAACAAATAACCTGATTAAAGATCCAGATTCACAGGCGATGGCTCGACTCCTTACGCTTGAAGCTTTGAATTATCGGCGTACAGCCACGCGCCTAATCGATCAGGCCAAGAACTTTCGTTTTGAATTTAATTGGCGTTCTGTTCCCGGTCAAAAAAGCGAGTTGGCAGGGAAGTTCGATGGCCATGCTGCCAGCGGGCTCACCATTAAGAAACAGGAGTTGAGCCTGATTCAGGCTGGAGTGGTTGACTTGCAAATGACGATTAATGGCGAGAATGCTAACAAGTTTTCTACTAATTTTAGAGGGCTCGGTTTGATGGGAGGAGATTTTGAGCAGGTCGATAACGGAGAAGCTTTACTGATCAAGTTCAACCATGATGTGATCGTTGAGTCAGTGGCTATCGTCGCGGGTAACGGCGTGTGCGGCGGGTTTTATCAGATGGGTAAAGCGGCGCCGCTGGCGATTTATTGTGTGGACGCCGATAACGATGAGAAAACCCAGCACGGCGTGATCAGTGATCTGGGCGTGTTGCGCGCCGGACAGGTGCTGCGGTTGGACAGCAAGCCGCATCACGGCGTGGAAGCCGCGGGCCAATGGCGGTTGGGCGCGATCACGGTACGGATTTTGAAATAAGGGACAGGAAAAACCCGGATGAGCACGGATTTATTTTTGAAACGGATTTGGATGGCGACGTTGTTGCTGTGGTTGATGCCGCTGGCGCGCGCGGAGAAACCGAATGTGCTGTTACTGCTGGTGGATGACCTGAAGCCGGCGATGGGTTGCTATGGCGACCGGCACGCGATCACGCCGGCGATGGACGCGCTGGCGGCGCGCGGGATGCGGTTTGATTTGGCGTACTGCAACCAGGCCGTGTGCGCGCCGTCACGATTCACGCTGATGCTCGGGTCGCACTCGACCTCCACCGGCCTATACGGTCTGGGCAGTCAATTGCGGCAGGTGCTGCCGAATGCGGTGACGATGCCGCAACATTTTGCGAAGCACGGGTATCGCACGGAATCTTTGGGCAAAGTGTTTCACATCGGGCACGGAAATTTGGGTGATCCCAAGTCCTTCAGCATTCCGCATTTTCACGACAAGGTGATCGAGTATCTTGACCCGAAAAGCACGGACGGCGGCAAGCTCACCCGCGAAGAAGCCTTGTTTAC
>WTHG01000324.1 GCA_011523245.1 Verrucomicrobiales bacterium
TGCGTGCCCCGGGCCGTTGCGCCTTGGGATCGAGGATCCATTTGGCCAGCCAACTACGATGAGTGCGACTGCCAATGGCATTGAAGTCCGGACCGCTCATGGCGAATTCCGGAAGCCCGGCGCCTTCGCTGGTGTGGCATCGAATGCAGCGATGTTCCAAAAACACTTCGCGACCGCGCTCGACCAACCCGGCCTGCGTGAGCGGGGCGGCGGGCAGATGCGTGAGTTGCCCGCCCCGGATTGGTTCGTGCGGTACGGGTTTATCGGGGCGTTCGCTCCAGAACAGGCGGAACTGCGCATCGCCCTTCACGGGGCTGGTGTAGGTGACCTTGATCGGGTTGGCGCCCTTGTTCAGGCGCACGGATTGGGTCTTAGCCTCCGCCACGCCGCCAATACCTTTGAGATCCAGTAACACGGCGTTGTTGACCTCCAACTTAACCCCGCCTTTGCCGGTTGCATGAAATGAATAATCGCCGCGCAGATCGATATTAACGAAGCCCTCGTAGGTGGCGGTAAAGCGGCCGGCGGGCACTTGAGGCGAAGGTGGCTTGCCCTCAGGCACGTACAACCAGAGGTTAGGCGTCACCGTAACAGCGCGGGCGTCGCCCACTGCCAAGGTCAACGCCAAGCCGGGTTGAGGCTCGACGTCCTGCGCCCAACCCGAGAGGGTTAGTAGGGCGAGGCCAATGGCGATCAGTCGGTGCATAGTGCTGTGGAGCGCCGTCTTGTAGCGGTTTCCGGGGCCGGAATCAAGGCGGGGCTTATTTCACCACGTGAATGGTGTGCATGATCTCGTTGCGGATATTGGTGCCGTCAGCGGCGTCGATGTTGAATTTAATCAACTGCTGGTCGCACGGGCGAAGGTCTTCCACAGCGAGCGTCACCGTGAGGCCATCGGCCGACAGCTTGGCGCCGGTGACACTCACGCCCTCGTTGCCGCGCTCTTCAGGCTTGCTCACCTTGAAGGTCGGCGAGCCGTACGCACTGCTGCGTTTGTAGTTCCAGCGACTGATGGCGTAGTTCTCCGGATCGGCGGCAACCTTGGGGTCCAGCTTCTGGGTAAAGGTCAAATGCACGCCGGCCTTGTCGACCTTCATGCCCCTCACAGTGTAGACCTTCTCGCCGGTGTACCGCACGCGATCCAGTCCGGCCGCGCGGCCGGCATTGCTCTGCCATCCCTTCAGACCGGCCACATAGAGATGCCCGTCATGCGGGTTAAACCGCGGCCGCATCGCGGAGCTGGTAAACCGCAGTGGGAATTTCACCACGCCGCCCTGCATCTGGCCCGCGACCTCCTCCTTGAGCACGAGATACAGCGAGGACCGACCGTAACTGGTGTGCAGCAGCTCGCCGTGGAACGGTCCCCAGCGCTTGCTGGTCACCCACTCCTGACCACCGCCGGAATTATCCCAGCCCTTGTCCAGCCAGCACAACGGCTTGTGATGCGCGGGTAACGGCTTCTTGTGAGCGAGATCTTCCACGCCGTAAAAGCCGCCGGGCTTCACCCAGTTAATCGGGCAACGCGGCACCCATGTGCCTTCATTGTCGCCACTGGTCAGCTGGCCGTCGGGGCCCACTCCCATGCCGTTGGGGGCGCGGAAGCCGGTGGCCACCACGGTGAGTGTCTCGCCGTACTTATCGATCTTCAACAACGCCCCGGCATGGGCCGACACATGGCCGTTACCGCCGCCACCGCCAAAGCCGCGACCGCCACCGCGCACCGGGCCAGCCTTGATGGTGTAGAAGTTGCCTTCCTTGTCCGTGTGCAAATCAAACACGAATTCATGAAACCCCTGCGAGCTGGTGATGTCGTTGTTAAAACTCTCGTAATGATCGGCGGCGCCGTCGTTGTTGAGGTCGTGATACCTCGTTATCTCATCGCGGCCAGAGGTATAGATTACGTCGTCCACAATCTTAAGGCCGAGCGTTTCAAAGCCGCCACTGGCAAAGCGCGTCCAATTCAGGTCCTTGAAGTTTTCGTTCTTGAGGCCCTCGACGATCCACACGTCGCCATCCCAAGTGGACAACGCGGCGCGGTTGCCGTCGCTGAAGAAATCCAAACCGCCAAAGCGTACGCGGCGGTTCCACGGATTGCGTTCAGGTGCAGTGATCACATCCGTGGCGTAGGCACCATCGGGGGTCTTGCTGGAATTCATCTTGCCTTGTGTTACCACCGGCTCCGGCCAGCGGTTTTTGCCCACCTTGCGAAACTCCGCCTTCACTGGGGCCTTCACCAGCGCGGCAAATTTGCCATGATCGGCTTTGGAGCCGCTCCAGATGCGAATTTGAAACGTGCCGGCTGCCGTGCCCTTAGCCAGTTTAGCGACGATGCGCTGGTTTTCTTGCACTTCCAACGCGGCCCCCTTGGGCG
>WTHG01000501.1 GCA_011523245.1 Verrucomicrobiales bacterium
CACTACGGCCGCTGCGTTTGAATTCCTCGAGCTTGGCCTTGAGGGTGAGGGCGCGTTCGGTTTCCTCGAGGTACAAGTTAGTGGTCTCACCGGGATCGGTCTTCAGATTATAGAGTTGACCGGGAGCACCGGGAGCTTTCTCGGGCAGGGCAAACTGTTTCATACCCCATTCACCGCCACGATGATAATTGTTGCCTCCGGAGCCGCGGTGATCGAGGTATTTCCAGTCGCCTTGGCGGATAGCCAGCGCAAGGCTGATGGTCTGGTGCAGAGTGTATTCGCGAACGGGCTCGTTGCCGCCGAGGAGCGCGGGTAAAATATTGAAGCTATCTTCACCGGCGTTGTTAGGGATCTTGAATTCGGTGATGGCCGCGGTGGTGGCGAGGAGGTCAGTGAGGCAGATGGTCTGAGCCGCCGTGCGGCCAGCGGGAATTTTGCCGGGCCAACGGGCGATGAAGGGCACGCGATGGCCGCCTTCCCATTGGTCACGCTTCACACCGCGCCACGGGCGGGCGCCATCGTGCTGATGATCGCGTCGCATGGCGATGGTGGTGGGCACCTCGGGGCCGTTGTCGCTGGTGAAAACAACAAGCGTATTCTTGGCGAGGCCATGCTGCTCCAGCGTCTTCATTAATTCGCCGACGATGTGGTCCATCTCAAAAATAAAATCGCCGTGTGGTCCAGCCTTGGTCTTGCCCTTGAACGCGTCACCGGGAAAGGACGGCAAATGCACGGCTTGCATGGAGTGAAAGAGAAAGAAGGGTTTGTCGGTGTTTTCCTTGGCGTGTTGCACGAGGAATTCCTTGCTCTTCTTGAGGAACACGAGGTCGACCTCTTCCAGATCGAAATCCGGCGCGATCATGCCAGGACGGTTGTCGCGTGAGTACGGATGCTTGGGCAGCGGTCCGCGATCCACAATGCGCGTGGGAGGTACGGGAATTTTATCGCCGTCAATATAAGCGTAGAGCCAATCGGTCGTCGGACACGAAGCCGTTCCGAAGAACCTTTCGAAGCCGTGATCCAGCGGCCCGCCTTTGATCGGGCGCGCGTAATCCATCCGCTGTACGGCCGGCAACCCGTTTTGGTGAATGGGTTTGCCCTCTTTGTCAAAGGCCGTGAGGCCCACGTGCCATTTACCGAACATGGCCGTGGTGTAGCCCTGTTGTTTCAACAAACTAGCCAGTGTCATTCGGCCGGGATTGATCAGGCACGGCCCGCCCACGCCGGTAAACACTCCACGATAATTCAGCCGAAACGCCATACGGCCAGTGAGCACGCTGTAGCGTGTGGGTGTACAAACTGTCGAGGGACTGTGCGCGTCGGTAAACCGAATGCCTTCCTTTGCCAACCGATCCAGATGCGGCGTGGGCACCTTGGACTGCGCGTTGTAACAACCGACATCGCCATAGCCGAGGTCGTCAGCAAGGATGAAAAGAATGTTTGGTCTATCTGCAGCAAATGCTGAGAAGCAAAAAACAAAAAATGTTAGAGAAAAGATTTTTATTTTCACTTCAAAATCTTCTGAAGGCCCTCAAGGTTTTCCTTTAATGCAATCTCTGTGTCAGTGTCATTACGGTGGTCCAGAATACCAATTGGGCCTCCATAACCGCTCTTGTGAATGGCAGTAATCATCGTCGCCTCATGTTGACCGCGGCCAAGCTGCAGAATCTTAGGCTCCGCGCCATCGTTCATACCGTTAAGGTTAAGGCAGAGGAGGTACGGTTTCATTTGGCGTAGTGACTTTTCCCAGTCGGTAATTTGTCCGTGGCCGTGGTGTAGATTGTAGACAATGCCAACGTGTTTGGCGTTGTGATGCTTGTGCAAATATTGGCACACCGCCACCAGATTAGCCGGTTCCCCACCCCACCCTCCATGGTTGTAGAGCCCGAGTTTGCAGCCCAGTTCCTTAGTCCGCTGAACCAAGGGCAACATTGTTTGCGCCGCAGCCGCCACCCGGGCCTCCTGACTATCGGCTTGAGGGCTACGTAGGGTACGCCAAATCTGCGGATGGATTTTATGTTTTTCGAACAATCGGAATGCCTCCTCATGCCCTTTCCAAAAGGCAAAAAATTCCAGACCGTGTTTTTTGTACTGTAGGATTTCCTCTTCAAACTCTTTAACGTGCTGCGTGCGCCAGTCGTAGGCCACACGTTTGAGGCCTAATTGTTTAAGCATGGCCGCCCGCTCGGCCGGCCCGCGTTGCTTGGCGTCAAACGGCACAACGCACCAGGCTACGAGTTTGTCCTTCGCAAAGTTATCGGCCGCATTGGTTCCGGCACAAAGACCAGTCAGTAAAATGAAGAGTAGTTTTTTCATCGGTTCATAATCGATTCGATCTCGTCAGCCTCGATCGGAACCTTGGCC
>WTHG01000344.1:0-3820 GCA_011523245.1 Verrucomicrobiales bacterium
GCACCGCCGTTGCCCGACGGGCAGCTGGATTCAACATGCGCCTGCTCGCTTACGATCCGTTTCCCAATGAAGCGGCTCAGGTATTGGGCGTGGAATTCGTCTCCCTAGAAACGTTACTTCAGCAAAGCGATTACGTCTCGCTGCACGCGGCCGTGACCCCGGAAACCGAGGGCCTGATCAGTGCGCCTCAACTGCAGCTCATGAAGCCGGACAGTTACCTGATCAACGCTGGCCGCGGCGCGTTGGTAAACGAAACCGATCTGGCCACATGCCTTAATTCTCAGGGTATCGCTGGAGCGGCCGTGGACACCTATCACGTTGAGCCGTTGCCGACCGAACACCCGCTTCATTCCGCCACGAACCTACTCATGAGCCCGCATCAGGCATCGTTTGCCGCCGAGACCGGCCAACGCGTCAGCCACGCCTGCGCCCAGGCCATCATCGACCTCAAGCAGGGACGACGCCCCGAGCTGGTGTTGAACCCGGAAGTGTTTGAATCACCCAATCTTCGAGCCTTGTTGGCATAAAAAAACGCCCCGCAATACGGGGCGTTGTGATTATTTCTTTGGCAGGTTGTCGCCTATGCCTTGGCGGCGGCGATTTCCTCGTTGATGAGGGAGGCGCCGCGCTCGAGCAGATCGTCGCGGGTCAGCTCGCCTTTCTCCAGCTTGGCCAGCAGCGCCTTTTGGGCGGCGTAATCTTCGCTGGCGATGCCTGCGCGGCTTTGCATCATGCGCCATGCTTTACGGCGCTCTACGTGAAAGAGCACCATTTGCCGGCTCACGGTGTAGTACTTGAATTTGCCGTTAATCTCGGCTTTGAAGTACACGCCCCAGTCCGGCACGTACGCGTGGTGTGCCTCATCGAACACGCGCCGGTAGGTGACATCCTGTTGAGTGATCAGCGTGAGCATATCATCCAGATGAATGAACTCGCCGGCCTGTGCCTCGGGAATTTCCTTAAGGTGACGGCGGAACCGCGCCTCGGTGGTGGCCCAGTGCGCCACGGTCATGTTGTATTTCTCACCGGTGGAGGGATACTTGGTTTCCCACCAGTCGCGCTTGAGGCTCGGATTGCCCTTGAGCTCGAAGCCTTCCTGCATGGTCTCACCCTTGCGCGGGTTGTAAATGAACTCCGGCATGCCGCGGCTATCACGCACCATCTTGGCCTGATCCGCGCTCATATTATCGGGCACACCGTGCTCGGGCTGGCAGGTGGTGTAGCACTGGTAGAAGGCCGTGCCGCGGTACTCAAGGCCGTCCAGCATGGCCTTGTACATCTTGGCGCTATTGGCCATGGAAACCTGTGCGATGAACGGCGAACCGTGTCCGGCGGTGAAGGTCTCGGCCACGCTCTTCTTCTCGATGAGCTTGCCCTGTGATGCCACGCCAAACTGGTTCATGTCGTAACCGCCCAGCATGTTGGAGCTGTCCGAATTTTGGCCACCGGTGTTGGAGTACACCTGCGTATCCAGCATCAGCAGCTTCACATTCGGACGATTTTGCAGGATCACCTTGGAGACGTTTTGGAAGCCAATGTCGCCCATGGCTCCATCACCGCCGATCGCCCAGACCTTAGGCATCTCACGGATTTCCTGATCAGTCATCAACGAGTCATCAAGGTGCGTTAGCTCGAAGTATTCACGTTCGCTGCTCACGCTATTGTCACGCTCAATCAAGGCAGTCGCCAAACGCTCCGGCGTCACCGAACGGCGCGCGTGGTTGAGCACGGCCGATTCCCCGATCAACCAGCTGATGGTCGCGCCATCCTGGAACAAGGAATTCATCCACGGATACGGATGCGGATTACTCGGCGGCGTGGAGCCGTACACCGTGTTACAACCGGTGTGCGCGCCCATGTACATGGTGCTCATCCCGTTGGCCATGCGGCCATCCACGGCCTGCAGGTCGCGGTGGTTGAAGGCGTCTTGCCGCATCACGGCCACGAGTGCATCCACGATTTCCTGATCGGAAATCTCGCCATGCTGCGAGAGGCGATGATCGGTATCGGCATCATTCTCGCCGCCCAAGCCCATTACCACGTGGGCAACTGAGCGGGTAAAC
This sequence comes from Verrucomicrobiales bacterium, assembly GCA_011523245.1. GTDB lineage: Bacteria > Verrucomicrobiota > Verrucomicrobiia > Limisphaerales > UBA1100 > UBA1100. The sequence continues at coordinate 2,064 of WTHG01000344.1, forward strand.
CATTTGTACTCATCCTCACTCCGCGTCTTCAAAGCCTCGAGCTTGGCCAAACCGTTGGTTTCCAGCTCCGTAGCTTTTTCACGCAGACGCGCGGCTTTCTTGTGATACATCGGCCGCATATAGGCCTCGGTAACTGAGGCTGCGGCGCGCAACACGCTCTTCTCACCGCAACCGGCACAGGCGCCATCCCCGGAGACAAGCGCCTCGTAGTTGCGGCGCACCATGAGGTGATTGCGCAGAGCCGCTTCACGAGAGGCCTCGGGGCTGTCATCATTGTACAGGCCGAGGAATTTTTGGTTGGTGTCCGGCAACAACCGGCTGAACACCTGCGCGGTGGTAAGCTCGGCGTTAAGGTCGGGCGTCTCCGCAGTCATGCGCAGTGCGTCATGATCGCCGCAAACCTGCACGCATTCGCCACAGCCTTTGCAGAGATCGCTCACGAAGATGGAGAACAAGCCGCCGTTGCCGGGGTTCTTCTTCTCTACGCTGCGCCAAATGGCCGTAACATCGTTGTACGCCAGCGGTAGCTTGTCGACGATGTTCAGGAATTCGCCACGGGCCGCCTCATCGATGGATGTCAGTTGATCCACCTCGCCGCGCAAAATATCCTTAAATGGTTCCTTGGATTTGGCCGCCACATTTTCGTTCATTTTCGCGCGGCAACGCTCGTCCAGCCCGGCCACTTCATTCAGCAGCGCCTTGGCCGCTTCCTTGTCGCTGACGTAATTGCGAATGGCCGTGACCAATACGGTGCTGATATCCTGCGCGGTGTTGGGCAGGGCAGTGTCCGGACAGGCCGTGATGCACTCCATACATTGGGTGCAGTTTTCAGCGATGTACACGGGCGTTTCGCGCCGGGCCACATATTTACTTTGCGTAGCGCCAGTGGCAGCGCCCATCACTGCCAGGCTGGCAAAGGCACCGGCCGGTTGATGGTAGCCGAGGTCATTGCGGAACTCGGAATCAAATTTCTCCATGGTCTGGAAGGGTGCCCGCGATTGGCCCTCAGGCATGGCGCAAGATGGGCAACCGCTCGCACTGCAACCAGCCGTTGCGGGAACCTCTATCTCACCGGCAGTCTTGGGAGACAACAGCGGGTTCCGCATGCTTGAAGTATCCGCATCTTCAATGTCGCCAATCTTGATTTCCTGCACACGCTCAAAGCCACCCACCATGACTTTCATGTTGGACTCCACCACCGCGTCACCAAAGCGGCCAAACTTCTTCTCGTATTGGTTGCGCACGATCTCGGAATACTCTTCCTCGCCGATGTTGTGATCGTTCAGGAAAGACGACACTTTGAAAAACGCACCAAGGAAGGTGTTACCCTGCATCCGCAACTGAAGGTCTGCGCGCTTGGTTGCTTCGCGCGCAATATCAAAGCCTGGCAGGATGAACACGCGGATGTTGTTGTCCTTAATAAACTGCCGGTGCTTGGCAGGGATGCGCTGCCAAGCGACCTCGGGGGATTCACTGGATTCCCAAACGAGGCTGCCGCCCTTGTTTAAACCTTCAAGCGGATTACAATGGGTGAAGGCCTTGGGATCACAGCAGAGCACCACGTCCACGTGGTTCAGCTCGCAGTTCACTTGAATAAGCTCAGGCGCCACGGTGAGGAAGTAATTGGTCGGCGCGCCTTTCTTCTCAGAGCCGTACTTGGGGTTGGCCATGATAAAGAGCTTGTCTTCCAGCTGCCCCAAATCGTCGTAGCTCGGATTACGTTCGGAAATGATCTGGCCAAATTTACCGATGATCTC
>WTHG01000344.1:3920-9163 GCA_011523245.1 Verrucomicrobiales bacterium
CCAACGGGTTGTCGCCCGCCATACCTTCATCGGTACGCTCGATCACAATCACGTTTTTCTTGCCGCGCAGGGCGTTGATCACCGCCGCCTCGGGGAAGGGGCGAATCACGTTGATATGAATAGATCCCACCTTGGCATTGCGCTGTTCGCGCAGGTAATCGCAGGCAGCCTCCACGTTTTCAGCCGCACAACCGAGCGACACAAACACGGTGTCCGCATCTTCGGTGCGGTATTCCTGAATCAAGCCGTAGCGGCGGCCAGTGAGTTGGGCAAACTCCTCATAGCACTGCTCCAGCGTACCGAGAATATGCTCATTGAAATTGTTCCGGCGCGCTACGGCTCCGTTCATATGATGCTCCTGATTTTGCACCGGACCGAGCAATACCGGGTTTTTCAGGTCCATCATCTCCGGTACACGTCGGCGCTTCGGTCCGAAGAGTTCGCGTTGCGCTTCGGTAGGGCAATCAATCTGATCATTTGGAGCCCCCAAGTATTCGCGCAGTAAATCCGCTTCCGGCGCGCGGTAGGTGCGCTCTGAGTGAGTGGTGAGCATCCCGTCCTGAATATTCATGCCGGGATTAAGCGTCAGCTCATTGGCCTTGCGGAGGATCACCGCCTGGTCCGCGGCCTGCTGAGCATCACGGCCCATCAGCATGGTCCAGCCAGTATCCATGGCGGCATAAAAATCATCGTGTCCACAGTGCACGTTCAGCGCGTGCTTGGTGAGCGCCCGGGCGCCCACTTCCAGAACCATGGTCGAGAGCTTGCCGGGCGCGTGATAGTACTGCTCCATGGCATAGACAATGCCCTGGCCGGAGGTAAAGTTTACCGTACGCTTGCCGGTCATGGCCACGGCCGTGGCACCACCTTGCGCGGCGTGTTCGCCCTCGGTTTCCACCGCCAGCTTCTGGTTACCCCACACATCCAGTGCGCCTTGCGCAAAGGCCTGCTGATAAATCTCGCCACCCTCGGTCGATGGTGTGATGGGATAAAACACTCCGCCCTCGGTGATGCGGGTTTCCACCCACTGCGTCACCAGCTGGTTGCCGTTGCACGTTACCGGAATACCCGGATACTTGGGCTTGCTGCCTTCAGTGGACACGGGGGCCGTTTCCTGTTCTGCGGTCTGATTTGCCATGTTTAAAAATTCGCTTGGATTGGTTGTTTCTTCGGGGGTCGGCCAGAAAGCAAAAACGCACCCTTGTGGGTGATTATCGACAATAAAACTGGAGCAGTCGATGCATCTGCATTGTGCAAAACGCTTTCGCGGGGGCCGAATCTAGCCATGACACGCTTTTCTGGCAAACCAATTCCCTCCAGCGACGGTGGATGGCCCGAGGTTTACAAATTCTCCCCAAATACCCAAAATACCTCCCGTGCTCACCGCACCGGAAAACGGCGCGCTGCCCCACAGCCGGCAGCATCCTTACGAGGCGCAACTCGATGCGCTGGAATCAGTTCTATGCTCCGATACCCTCACGCAAGCCCTCGGAGCCGCGCCCCTGCGCTCCGCCACGGATCTCGGGCTGCTGCTGGAACGCTACCGCACCAACGTGCTGGAGCCCATTGAATTGCCCGCCATTGCCCGGGCTCACCGTGAAGCCGCCCAAGGCCGGGCAATGGAGCTTATTGAACTGGATCAACGATTTGCCGGGCAACACCCCGAATGGCTGCTCCTCACCCCGGCCAGCACCCGCGTAGGCCGGGATTATTTGAATCGCCTACGGCCCTTGCAGGATGAACGTACCGTGCAGCGCCTGATCGAGGCCGTGCGCTTCGGCCGTACACCCGGCCATCACCTCACGGTGTTTGGGCTCACGATGGCCGTCTTTTCCATCGCTCAACGTCAGGGGCTTGCCGAGTACGCCCAATATGCGCTCGAGGCAGTCGTCGCCACGGCCGCCGGCAAGCTCCGGTTGACCCAAGCCGACCGCGACGCCCTCCTTGACCGCTCCCAAGCCCGTCTCCCCAAAGCGATCGAGCGCATGGTAGCATAACAGGCACGAGACACCCCGCATTCATCAAACCTAATGGATGAATAGTGATGAGTGTTTTTTTGGGGGGATGAGATGTGCCTACGCCATTTCGGCGTTCGTATACACGCTTTGCACGTCGTCGTGGTCTTCAAGCAGATCCACGAGTTTATGAACTTTCTCCAGCTCCGCCTCACTGCTGACCGGCGCCGCCATCTCGGGCAACTGCGTGATTTCGGCGGTTTCCATGGCGATCTCCTTGGCCTCAATCGCCTGGTGCACGGCCTCAAAATCCTCGGGCGCAGTCAACACTTCGTAGCCTTCGTCTTCCGCCTTGAAATCCTCGGCACCGGCTTCCAGCGCCAGCTCCATCAATTCATCTTCATTGGCCGCATCACGCGCGATCATGATCTGGCCTTTGCGATGAAACAGGCGTGATACCGAGCCGGCCGTGGCCATTTTGCCGTCATTCCGTGTCAGGATGGCCCGGATATCGGCGGCCGTGCGGTTGCGGTTATCCGTGGAAATCTCCGCCAAAATGGCTGCCCCGTGCGGACCGTAAATCTCGTAGCTCAATTCCTCAAAGCTCGCCGCCTCGCCTTCGCCAGTACCGCGCTGGATGGCGCGGGTGATGTTATCCGCGGGCATGTTGGCCCCACGCGCCTTGAGCAAAGCCAAACGCAGACGCGGATTCATGTCCGCATCCCCACCGCCAAGCCGCGCGGCGATGGTGATTTCGCGCGCGATCTTTGCAAACACCTTACTGCGCTTGGCGTCCATGCGCGCCTTGGTGTGCTTAATGTTCGCCCATTTACTATGTCCAGCCATGGCTAAAAAGTGAGGCCAGAGTCAACACCAACAAGAGCAGGCGCAAAAGCAAAAAGAAGAATGGCCCCCAACCGACTACTTCACTGCTTCGATTGTGCCTTGGGGTTGGGCAGATCAGTGATGGTGCCTTCAAACATTTCCGCAGCCAGCCCGATGGATTCGTGCAGGGTGGGATGGGCGTGAATCGTCTTGGCTAAATCCGCCGCCGTGGCGCCCAGTTGCAACGCTAGGCTGATCTCACCCAACAGCTCGCCGGCATTGGAACCCACCGTGGCGCCGCCCAACAGGCGGCCGGTGGCTTTGTCCCAAATTAATTTGGTCATACCAATTGGCGCGGCTGAAGCCACAGCGCGGCCGGACGCCGCCCAGGGGAACGTGGATGTTTCGTAATCCAAACCCGCAGCTTGGGCTTCCTTTTCCGTTTTCCCCACCCACGCCACTTCCGGATCGGTGTAGGCAATGGACGGAATGGCTTCGGGCTGAAAGGTACGGTCTTCGCCCCCGATGACTTCCGCCGCCACGTGGCCTTCGTGCACGCCCTTGTGGGCCAGCATCGGCTGACCGATGACATCACCGACGGCGTAAATATGCGGCACATTGGTTCGCAACCGGGCATCTACGGGAATGTAGCCGTGATCGTCCACCTCCACGCCGGCCTTGCCAGCATCAATCAACGTACCATTGGGCGTTCGGCCGATTGCGACCAAGACAGCATCGTATTCCTCGGTGGCAATCGAACCGTCCTTGGATTCAAACGTCACCCCCAAGCCGCTGTCGCGAGCCTCCACAGCCGTCACTTTAGTCTCGAGTCGGCACTGGTAAATCTTTCGGGTCGCGCGCGTGAACACCTTGACCACATCCGCGTCTGCCGCCGGGATCACCTGATCGAGCATCTCCACAACCTCCACCTTCGAGCCCAATGCCTGATAAACCATGCCCATCTCCAGGCCAATAATGCCTCCGCCCATCAAGAGCAGTCGCTCGGGAATTTCCTTCAACTCCAAGGCATCGGTGGAATCCCAAATCCTCGGATCTTCATGCGGGATAAAGGGCAGTTCAATCGGCCGCGAGCCGACCGCGATGATGGCGTTTTGAAATTGAATCGTGGTGACGCCTTCGTCTCCTTGCACCTCCAGTGAATTCGGCCCGGTGAATCGGCCGGCACCGTGAACGACCGGCACCTCCCGTTTCTTGGCCAAGCCAACGAGCCCCTTGGTGAGTTGGCCGGTCACCTTCTCTTTCCATTGGCGCACCTGCTCCAAGTCAATCGCAGGCTCCCCGAAATCCACTCCATGCCCCGCCAAAGCGCGGGTTTCGCGGATCACTTTGGCCACATGCAACAATGCCTTGGAAGGGATGCACCCCACGTTCAGACACACCCCTCCAAGCGTGGGATAACGCTCCACCAACACCACGTCCAGGCCGAGATCCGCCGCCCGAAAGGCCGCCGAGTAGCCGGCGGGGCCGCCGCCCAGCACCACCACGTTGGTTTCCAATATTTCCGCCATCAGTTGTATCCGAACCGCACAGGCAATCCGTTCGGCCTGCTTAAATGCGGACCTCCCGCCGCACAAGACAATTCCACGTCAGCTTCCCTTTCAAGCCACGATGTCGTGAATCACATTCCCAAAAACATCGGTCAACCGCACGTCACGACTATTGTGGCGGTAAGTAAGCTTTAGATGATCGAGGCCCAGCAGGTGCAAAATAGTCGCGTGGATGTCGTGGACGTGCACGGCGTTGTGGATGGCGTTCATGCCGAGGTCATCAGTGCCGCCGTATGTCAAACCGCCCTTGAGTCCGCCGCCGGCCATCCAAAGGGTAAAGCCACGATGATGATGGCCGCGACCGATCTTCACTTCACGGTTTGCTTCCTCAAACGGGGTACGGCCGAATTCCGTGGCCCAGACGATCAACGTTTCATCGAGCATTCCCCGCGCTTTTAGGTCGGTGATGAGCGCCGTGAGGCCCTGATCGGTGCGGGCGGCATTGGTGCGGTGATTACCGATTAGCCCGCCGCGGTTGCCGTGAGCATCCCATTTGCGGCCGGTGGCCCCGTCCAAAATTTCCACGAACCGCACGCCGTTCTCCACCAAGCGCCGCGCGGTGAGGCAGTGTTTGGAAAACTGATTGTCGCCGTAAAGCGTATGTATGCTCTTCGGCTCGCGCGATAGGTCGAACACTTCGGTGGCACTTTTCTGCATGCGAAACGCCATCTCGTAAGCCTCGATGCGGCCGGTGAGATCGGGCTGCGTGGGATGCCGATCGCGGTGCAGGCGATGGAGGTGGTTCAGCGTATCGAGTTACTTGCGCCGCTGCTCAAGGCTGAGGCTGGAGAGCGGGTTGAGATTTGGGAATGGTGTCTTGCCCGCTTCCACGCGCGCCACCGCGGCCTGATGCCGGCCGGGCAACATGCCTTGTTGAAAGACCTGATCGCCCGCG
>WTHG01000409.1 GCA_011523245.1 Verrucomicrobiales bacterium
GAGTTAACCAACGGTAAGGCGCGGGTGATCTTGTGTCCCGCTGTGGGTGGACGTGTGTTGAAGTATTCTATAGGTGGCAAGAACGCGCTTTGGCTGGATTCTACCCGTGCTGGTGATCGACGGGATGGAAGTGCTGGCCGGTTTGATATAGGTCCCGAAAGAATTTTGCCTAAGCGAGAGGCGTTGTTTCGTGGACCGTATCGAGGTGAGATCACCGGTGCGCGTACCGCGCGACTGACCAGTGGCAAGGACGCCTCCACTGGTTTCCAAATTGTGCGCGAGTTTGTTTTGGCCAAAGACACGGCGCATTTAGTGTGTCGGCAAACGGTTATCAATATATCGAGAGAGACACGGCAGGTCTGTTACTGGGGGCGTGGATTTGCTCAGGGGCAGGGGATTTGCATCGTGCCCTTGAGTGGTGTTAGCCGGATGCCTAAAGAGTACGTGCTATATCAGGATCATTTGTTGATCGACTTTGCCCCAGATGATCCGGCTATCACGCGTCAGGGAAATTATCTGGTAATCGATCGGCCACCGTTAAAACCCAAACTGGGCTTTGACAGTATGGCGGGCTGGATGGCTTACCTGTCGCGTAACGATCTATTGTTCGTGAAACGATGGCCAACATTCCCGGATCGGGTCTATGGCGAGATGGCCTCACTTACTCTGTCCATTTGGTATCCATCCGAGCGTCCGATGTGCGAGCTAGAGCCTATCGGGCCACGGGAAATTCTAAAACCGGGTGGGCGGGCAACCTTTACCGAAGAGTGGTTTTTAGCCCCACGAAAATATCCGAAGACCAGTGCCGAATTGGATGTATCCACCGTAGCGCGGCAATCGCATGAGTTGATGAAAGGTAACCGATGAACGAATCAGCGACCGTTCTTGCCGGCGTGCCGGCGGTGAACATGACTTTGTTTCATCGCATCCAATTTTCCGTGGGGGATTCGGCGTTCTTCGCCGAGCTGCCGGATGGCGAGACGGTGCTGTTGGTGCGGGATATAGAGATGGACCGCGCCAAGCGTTTGGCCAAGGCCGATCGCATCGGCTGTGCGGCGGACTATACGCCCGAAGGCGGGCTGGACGGCGATCGCGACACGGCACTGGCGCAGGCGGGCGCAGAATGTTTGCGCCAGGCGGGAGTTTCACAGGTACGCGTGGAACGCACCTTACCGTTTCTTTTTGCCCATCAACTCCAACTGGCGGGTATTGCATTGGCGTATGATGGAGACTACGGCGTATCGCAGCGCCGGGTGAAAACCGATGAGGAACTCGAACACCTGCGCGCGGTGCAGAAGATCACCGAGGACACCATGGCGATGGCGTGCTCGCTGATCGGACGCTCGCCGGCCGATGCGGAAGGCGTGCTGCAGCACGAAGGCGCGGCGCTGACGTCTGAGCGCGTGCGGCAGTTGATCAGTCGTTTTGTTTTGGATCATGATTGCACTACGTTGCATGACTCGATCGTGGTGACCGTGCCGCACGTGGCCGATTGTCATCACTTCGGCACGGGGCCGTTGCGTAAGGATTTACCGGTGATCGTTGATATTTTTCCGACGCATAATCACACACACTACTGCGGCGACTGCACGCGCACGGTGGTGAACGGGGATGTATCGGATATAGTGCGTGACATGCACGCCTGCGTGGTTCGTGCAAATGCCGCCGGCTGCGCGGCGCTGCAGCCGGGCACCACCGGACAGGCCGTGCACGAGGCGGTGGCGGCAGTGATCCGCGAGGGTGGTTACTCCATGGGCGCGCCGACCTCGGAGAAGGATGAGGAATGGATTGGCATGCGCCACGGCACGGGGCACGGAATCGGGCTGGATGTGCATGAGCCGATTCTGCTGGCTACTGGTGGCGGCGAGATTCTGGAGCGCGAAGTATTCACCGTGGAGCCGGGGCTGTACTCGGCCATCCACGGCGGGGTTCGGGTGGAGGACATGGTGGCGGTGACAGCCACCGGTCATGAGAATTTTAACCAGCTTCATTCAGGGCTGGATTGGAAGTGAGTTTATGAACATGAAAAATCTAATGAGCGGAATGGCCGCGCTGGCGTTTTTGCTGGTGGCGGGAAATTTGAAAGCCGAGAAGGCGAAACATCTCTTTATCTTGTCCGGTCAATCGAACATGCAGGGTCATCGTCCGCAGGAGGCGTTTACGCCGGCGGTAGAGAAGGCGCTGGGCAGGGGTAATGTGATCGTGGTGCAGGACGCACTCGGTGGGCAACCGATTCAGCGATGGTTTAAGGGCTGGAAATCGCCAGCGGGAGAAAAACCCAAAACGACCGGGGATTTGTACGACCGCCTAATGAGCAAAGTGAATTCGGAAATTAAAGGTGAAAAGTTAAAGACTGTGACCTTTATTTGGATGCAGGGCGAACGGGATGCCAAGATGCTGTGGGGTCCGGTATATGAAGCCAGCCTGCTAGGGTTGCACGCCCAGCTCAGTGCTGATCTCAAACGGACCGATATCGGTTTTGTCATTGGCCGACTCAGTGATTTTGATTTAGGAAACAAGCAGTACCCGCACTGGACCATGGTTCGCGAAGCTCAGGTAAAAGTTGCCGCCTCCAGTTCGCGTTTCGTCTGGGTGGATACCGATGATCTGAATGACGGCAAGAATCGACGTGGAAAAGAAATTAAGGATGATCTCCATTACTCGGCTGAGGGATACAAAACACTGGGTAAACGATTTGCTGAGAGCGCACTTAAATTGATCACAAAATGAAGTTCATGAAAGTTTGGTTGTTGATAGGGATGGGGTTTGGCGTAGTCACTGCGCCGGCTGCCGAGTTATTCGACATGGCCGCCATTCGTGATGCCTCTACGCTCGACGTAAAGGTGTTGGAGGATTGGTATCCTGTTCGTGGTGAAGTAATGACCCGACAGAAGCTTATTACCATTCGTGTGGGCGAACTGGTTCCGGGGAAGGAATACCGATTGCCTGTACGGTTGATTGTGCCACAAGACCGCAAGGCCAAGGGCTTTCACCTTACCGGCGGTCATCAGCTGCGCAATATGCAGAATGATTTTCCACCACGCGGATTGGATGCGGAGCTATTGCGGGGAGGAGTAGGGTTGGTATTCACCGTGGTGCAAGTCTTACCAGCATCAGGTCAGGCAGAACTTGGACGTATGGCTGAGCGACGGTTTATTGAGACCTTAAACCCAAAATATTCCATCCAATACTGGGGCTGGCCCGCGGCTTTGATGCGTGCAACTACTGCTGCTTATGCCGAGAAGGATCATTTCGAGAAAGGCAAGGTCGCCATGTCGGGTGGTTCGAAGAACGGAGCCTCACCTTCAGTGGCCTTGTTGCAGGATGACCGGCTAACGGCATTACACGCGTCGGTCTCACCCATCTGGCCCTCACCACTTCGACTTTGTGATGAAAAAGCGTGGGCTGATTTGAGGAAAGCAAATGAGCGATATGCGGCGCGGCTACGTAATCAGGGAAAGCGGGTTGATGAACGCCGAATCTTCAATCATGTCTTTCTCGGGGGAACCTTTGGCCCGGTTTACAATCGGGACGCACTTGAGGTGGGACACAAATGGAGTGATCTGCAGCGATTGGCAAAAGCGATGTCTCCGGAAGTCTTTGTGGGGCCGAAATTGGCTGAATTAAAAAAGCGCGGGGCAGAGGTATTGTTTCACCCTGGCACCCATGATTTTGTGGCGTTCGATCTGAATTGGGGGGGCAAACATTATCCGGAGGTGCCAATCTATCTGCGTGCCAATTCCGGCCATGGGATTAAGGGGCCGCATCCGGCTGCTGAACGAGGTGAGCAGAATAAGGCGGCTTTCCTTCTACGCCATTTTTTTGGGGGAGAAGGTTTATTGCCTCCGCCACGGGTGGTGAGCCGGACTAACGAGGATAGGGTAAAGATCAAAGTAATTTTTCCTGAGGGCGTTAAAGCACAGAGCGGACAAATTTGGTGGATGCATGACCGTGGGCCTGATGGCAGTGCGGCTTTTTTGGGAGATCTTTTCCCGGAAGGTCAGTCCGCACCCATGAAATATCAGGAAGAAGATAATTCATGGAATTTCACATTACCTCGAGAAAAGGGTAAACAACATATCGATTTCTTTAGTAATCACCGCAAAACCATTCTACGTGGGGGGCGAACCTATAACACTTATATCTCAAGCCCTTACACGAGAATTCCGCTTCAGTGAACTACAATGTGTTTTGGGAATCCGAACCTAACGAACATCGAATCTCCCTTATCTGACGAAATACGGCTATCACACTCATCTCCCGGAAAACCCTGAGAGACTAAATCCTCTGTACTTCTCTAAACCAGTAGGAGAGAATTTTTTAATTACCGTCTAACAAGAAATGCAAAATTTTCTATTATTACTATTCATAGCAATGCTCGGAGGGTGTTGCACCCCGGCAGTGCAGCTCAAGGATCACGAAGGGGCTACAGCAGATAAGCGAACACTCATTGCTGAGCCATTGATTGAGCGAGGGCCTCAGGCGAGCGTATTAGGAGGGCTGGAGCCAGATGAAGAAATCCTGAGACTGATCGAACTGTATGATGCAGGTTGGAAACATGAATTCAAAAGACAAAAGGAGGCAAGGGAAAAACTTCTCGGTTTGCCTAAGGAAAAAGTCCGAGAACAACTTCTTCTTATTCTTGAGAGTGATGATCTATTGATTTGGAAGCACTATCACTTCAACCCTTCCAACGGGTCCTCCAGCAAAAATGTGTACCAGACTGTGCTCAACCTTTTACTCGACAGATACGGTACTAAAAAAGATTCCGCACCAATCCAGAAATTTCTCTCCCGCCTACTGGAACGTGACACCGAACATTACATGTTTTTCACCCCGGAAAAGTGTTGTGAGTTTCTGGGCAAATTCCCTGAAGACTCATCCATTCCTGTCCTCGTCAAGGCCTTGGATCATCCGGGTGAGTATCCTCTATGGTTCGGAAAGAAACTGATCTCAAACCGAAGCATAAGAGGTGAAGCATTACATGCCTTGGAGTTAATCGCGGGCGATGAGGTATCATCTTACGAGGTAAAAGAAAAAACAGCATTGACTGTCGAGCCCAAAGACATATGGATCAAAGAAGCAAAGCAATGGTTCTCAAAGACTCAGTGAGCCACCTCTGAACCCAATGAGAAAAATCCCCCATACTCAAAGATTCCAATTGGGATAGTATGGAAAAGAGTAGGATGTGTTTTGGGAATCGAACCCAACGAACATCAAACCCCCCGTTTTTTGTTGGAAACTGCTATCATACTCAACTGTCTGAAAAGCTCAGAACCCCTATAGCATCCCTAAATATTTGATGCTCTGCTGTATGCTCTTGATCGCATCAGGCGAATGATCTTGTTCAACATGGCAGTGAGCCACCTCGGCTTTTTCCGCGGCTTGAATAATTGGCTCCATGTCGATTATACCACTGCCCAGTTCCTTGAAGGCATCATTGGGAATGCCACCATAATTTGGGAGATTGATTCCGCTTTTAAGATCTTTCAAATGCAGCTGTGATACGCGTCCTTTAAGTTTTTTGATTAACTCGACCGGATTTTTCCCGCCGACAACCACCCAAAATACATCCAGTTCAAACTTCATGACCTGGTCAAACTCTTTGACGAAGATGTCATAGCCAGATTTATTACCCTCTAATGGTTGAAATTCAAACGCGTGATTGTGATAAGCTAACTGGATACCATGGTTCTTGGCCTGAGCTGCAGCTTTATTGCAATTATCTGCCAGGCGTTTGTAATCATCGAGTGTTTTGCGGTTGCGACCGTGGACATAAGGAATAACCAAATGACTAAGCCCTGCGGCTTTAGCTTGATCTAAAATGGCAACAAACGGGGTAACGCCTTTTTTCTCTGGTTCCGTCACTGATTCCCAATTGAAATGGGAGGAATTTACGGCAAGCCCAAGATCCTTTGAGATTTTGATCATCTCCTTGGCATTCGGAAATCCAAAAGATTCGACCTGCTTATAACCTGCTTGGGCTACAATCTTTAGAGTTCCGTTGAGGTCTACTTTGAGTTGGTTGCGAAGTGTATAAAGTTGTATGCCGATCTCCTTGCGGTACCGGTTATCCTTACCCAGTGCTAATGCCTGGAATGCTGAGGATGATGCAAGGGAGGAAACGAGAGCGGTTTTTAGAAATTGTCTGCGTTGCATAAGATTAAATTGTTGGTCGCCGCGAAAATACTCTTCTTGAAAAACTTGTACAGCCTACAGTCTCTAAATTGTTGCTTATATCCACGACTAATCCGCTGAACTTCTCTGAATCAAGATGACGGGGAACCTTAGGTTTGAACATGTTCATTGATTCAATTGATAGTTCCCTGTTTTTATCGATTAACAGTGTTGATCCTCACCGGGCTATCTTTTAAGCAACATGAATTGATCAGCCAAAAAAATACTCGAGGCATCCCTGTTATGTGCTTTGTTCTTCACATCAGGATGCGCATCAACTCTATTGCGAGACGTAACGAAGGCGAATGGTGGTCGAATGGATGTCACTTACCCGTCTCTACGATATGCTTGTGATTCATTGAAACATCCAAGCAAGCTTACGCCACTCATTTTGATCGATCTTCCTTTATCTGCCGCGTTGGACACGGTGATGCTGCCCTTTGATGCAGCAAGATCTAAGAAGTCGAAAAAACCAGAGCCCGAAGCTGACTCGAAGGAGTGAAAACGTCTCTTTTCAGTTGCCTTTCAGACGCAGTGCCGCAACATCTCCGCACACATGAAACTTATTCTTCCTTTCTTTACATTCTTCCTGTTCGCCGCTGGGGTTTTCGCGGAGGACACTCGTTGTTATGAGCTGCGCATTTACACGGTGGCGGAAGGCAAGCTGGAGGCACTGAACGCGCGTTTTCGCGATCATACTTGCGCGTTGTTTGAAAAACACGGTCTTTCCAATGTGGGCTATTGGGTGCCACTGGACGCCAAGGACAACCGGCTTATCTACGTGATTAGCTCGCCCGACCGCGAGGCGCACACGAAGTCTTGGAAGGCGTTTCTGAATGATCCGGATTGGAAGAAGGCCTACGCGGCATCCACCAAGGACGGCCGGTTGGTGGCCAAGATCGAGAGCACCTTTCTCAGCGCGGTGGATTACTCGCCAGCGGTGAAGGCTGTCACGACCAAGGCTATCCGCGTGTTCGAGCTGCGCACCTACGTGACTGCGGAGAATCGGCTCAAGAATCTGCACGCCCGTTTTCGCGACCACACCTGCGCGTTGTTCGAGAAACACGGCATGACCAACGTCGCCTACTGGACGCCGATGGATGAAGCCAAGGGCAAGGCCAACACGCTCACCTACATCATCTCGCACAAGAGCAAAAAGCAGGCGGGCAAAAACTGGCAGGGTTTCATTGGTGACGCCGACTGGAAAAAGGCCCGTGCCGCATCCGTGGCCGACGGCAAAATCCTTGCCCAACGCCCCGCCTCCACTTACATGAAAGCGGTCGATTATTCGCCGATTAAGTAGGCTTTAGCCTAATTCAAAAGCGACGCGCCCTAGGGGCGTGTTTTTTTGTGAGGCAGGTTATTGGGGGTAGGTGAACCGAATTGGTTGGGGTGGTCGAGGTTGACTGTGTACGGTGCATTCCGGCACGACATGTTACACCCTGCACAACGGGAAATTATTGATGGGATGGAGCCCTTGGTGGCAACCCAGTTGGAGCTGCTGGATTCGGCGGAGAATTGCTGGCAGCCCAGCGATTATTTGCCGGAATCCACCGGGGATAATTGGCCGGAACAAGTGCGCGAGCTGCGGGATCAAGCGAAGGCCATTCCCGATGAGTTGTTGGTGGTGCTGGTGGGCGACATGGTCACCGAGGAAGCTCTGCCCACGTATCAATCGTTGTTGAATGGATTTGAGGGTGTGAGCGATCGCAGCGGATCGGACGCCAGCGCCTGGGCGCGCTGGACTCGTGGCTGGACGGCTGAGGAAAACCGGCACGGCGATTTGTTGAACCGCTATCTTTATCTATCCGGCCGGGTGGATTTGCGGGCGGTGGAGGTGACGATTCAAAATCTGATCATCAAGGGGTTTGATCCCGGCACGGCCAACAATCCTTATCGCGGGTTTGTGTACACCTCCTTTCAGGAGCGGGCGACCAAGGTGTCGCATCACAATGTGGCTAAGCTGGCTCGGGCGGCGGGGGATGAAACGCTGCAGGTGATCTGCAACACCATTGCCTCGGACGAGGCGCGCCATGAGCGGGCGTATACCAATTTCATGGGCTACCTGTTCGAGCAGGATCCTGCCGGTGCGGTGTTGGCGTTTCGTGACGTGTTGCAAAACCAGATCGTGATGCCGGCTCAAAACATGGGCGGCGCGGGTGAGCCGGATTTATTCGAGCGCTTTTCGGCGGTTGCCCAGCGTCTGGGCGTTTACACGGCTGAACATTACGCACAGATCGTTATGCATCTGGTTGAGCGTTGGCGGGTGGAATCCTTGGCAGGATTAACCGGTGAGGCGGCCGCGGCGCAGGAGTACGTGTGTACCCTCGGGCCGCGTTACCGGCGGCTGGCTGAGCGGGCCTCCCGCCGGGCCACGCCTGCGCCTCCGCAAGCATTCAGCTGGATTTTCGACCGCGCGGCCTGACTTTTTTTCTGAATTCCGTTTCGGTTTACTTTCGGAACGCCCAAAGGTGTTGTTCGGACCGGACGTATATGGTGTTGTCATCAAGCGCGGGGGTGACGTGGGTTTTGTCGCCAAGCTTGATTTGGTGCACGATGCTTAACTCGTCGCCGGCCTTCACCACGGTGAGCTGGCCGGACTCGCTGATGAGGTAGAGGTGGCCGTTGGCGAGAATGGGGCTGGCGCTGTATTGACCGGAGGCATTAAGGCGTTCGCTGTAGAGGGCCTTGCCGGTGTCGGCGTGGACAGCGGTGAGGATGCCGCCGCTGCGTACCATATACACGCGGCCGGCGTGATAGAGCGGGGAGGGGATTTCCGGGATCCCGCGATTGTGTTCCCAGGCGAGATGACTCTCGGTGACGTCGCCACGACCGCTGGGTTTCACGGCAATGAGCAAGGGCTTGCCTGAGCCGTGCCCGAAATTGCCGACGAATTCCTCCCGCGTCCAGGCTCCGTCGCGGTTTTTATCCATCCAGCCAAAGATGCCATCTAGTCGTCGGGCTCGTTGGCGAGGATCCTTGGGC
>WTHG01000441.1 GCA_011523245.1 Verrucomicrobiales bacterium
ACATGATGCTCCACAAGCCAATTTGCCCGCTGCAAAACGGCAGAACCGCGAGGCTCATACCCACCGTAGCCAAACCGAATACAATGAGCTTTTTCTCTCCAAACTTTTTCACCAAAGGCCCAATACAGCCGCCCTGAACAATCGCACCAATAAAACCACAAAATGCCATCAACCAGTATGCCATGGTTTTCGTGGTGTTGATAACTGCCTCATTATTATTCAAGACAAACCGGCCGGTGGCTGCTGCTATTACGGCGGATTCATCGTCATTTTGCCCCAGCACATCGCCCTGGCGAACTTCAGTGCCATCCTCTACGGACCAGGCAACTTCATCGCTCTCCCCTATGACGGCGGTTTCCTGAAAAGAAAACTTCCCCGGATCATCATGCGTGCCAGCAAACAGTACGGCGAAGGTCGATTCAAAACACGTGAAGCAAAACGTAGCCAAAAAGAAAACACAGATTAACGTGCCGAGTTGCGGGCGTTTCAGAACACGCATCATTTGCCCCAATCGTGGTGATGGCGGTGCCGGTTCAGACTCAGGTTTGCGACTTTCGCCTAATATGAAGTATGCAAGAATTAGGTTGAACCCACAGATTCCTGCTGCCACCCAACCGGGGCCAGTAACGCCAAACCATCCGGCACTCAAGGCACCCAAAACCGGCCCTAAGATAAAGCCAAACCCAAAGGCCATCCCAATGAGCCCCATGCGTTTCGAGCGGTCTTCAGGCGGCGAAATATCGGCAATGTAAGCGCTTGCCACCGAGAGATTTGCACCACAAATGCCGGCGGTTAGCCGGGAGATCAAAAGCAATAGTATCGATTGCTCCAAGCAGGCGTATGCGAAAACAATGTATGACAGGCACGCGCCGGCCGTGCTCACCAATAGGACTGGCCGCCGCCCTATGCGATCACTGAGGCGCCCCCACATGGGAGAAAAAATAAATTGCATGAGCGAATATGCTGCAACGATACCGCCTGCGAGTATTCCCGATGCCCCAAACTCCTTGCTGTAAAGCGGGAGCATGGGGAGCACAATGCCGAATCCAACGAGGTCAATGAACACCGTCAGGAAGATAATCAGCAATGATGCTTTTCTGGCCATATTGGAAAGGGCGAAACCTAGCGTTCCTGTCCGTTCGGTGAAAGAACAAACCCATTAAAGATGGTTCACCTGAATAGCTTGATCGGACTTGCTGCTTCCTTCAGTCCCGTTGCCATACAGCCAGTTCCATGCTGTTTTAATGTCTTCCAGAATCATGTATCCGGCCGGCACTAACACTAAAGTTACCACCGTAGCAAACATCACGCCGAAGCTCAGGGAGATCGCCATCGGCACAAGAAACTGAGCTTGCACACTTTTTTCAAAGAACACCAAAGGAGCAAGGCCGGCGAATGTGGTCAGTGAAGTCAACAAGATTGCCCGGAACCGTTGCACCCCACTGACTCGAACCGCCTCAAGCAGGTTGGGATATTGACGCCGGTTTCGGTTTACAAAATCCACCATTACCAAGCTGTCGTTTACGACGACTCCTGTGAGAGCCACCACGCCGAACAGGGATAAGATCGTCAGATCCATTCCCATGATTAAGTGCCCCAACACGGCACCGATTAAGCCAAACGGAATCGCCCCCATTACAATAAACGGCTGCAAATATGAACGAAAGGGAATCGCCAGGAGGCCGTAGATGATCACCATCGCAACCAAATATGCTCGCAGCATGCTTTCCATCGTTTGCGACTGCTCGGCCTGATCCCCCTCTAGTGAATACTGCACACCGGGGAAAGCCGCCAATAATTCGGGTAATTCTTCGGCCTCAAGACGGGCGATGATCTTGTTTGATTCCACTTTGGCAATATCCACATCGGCCGTGATGTTTACTGCACGCCGGCCATCCACACGTCGAATTTCAGAATAGCCACGCCCTTCCGTGATCGACGCCACTGTGGATAGCGGCACCTCCCGAAGCGTATTGCCATCTCGAACACGAATACGCATTTCAAGTAAATCTCGAACCGACTGACGTTGATCAAGTGGATAACGCACCATCACCTTAACATCATCTCGGTTGCGCTGAAGTCGTTGTGCTTCTTCCCCGTAAAAAGCCTGGCGAACCTGTGTTGCCAGTTCAGCCTGCCTAATCCCCAATGCCTCCCCTTCTGGCGTGAGGCGGATCAGTAACTCTTGTTTGCCTAACCGAAAACTATCACTGATATCCCGCACTCCATCGATATCGGCCAGTTGTTTTTTTAACCGGGAAGCCGCTGCTCGCAGTGCGCTGATATCCGGCCCGGTTAAACGGATGTTGATTGGTTTTCCGGCGGAAAAAATGTTCGCGCTGAATCCTACCTCTTCT
>WTHG01000141.1 GCA_011523245.1 Verrucomicrobiales bacterium
GTTCAGCGACTCCGCCGTGCAGCCGCGGTAATTGCACAACTCATCAGCCACCTCCGGCAGGTGCTGCCATTGCTCGCTCATCTCCAACCCCGCCTGCCCAACCTTGCGCGACTTAAACGGGCTGCCCACGTAAAACTTGAAACCCGTTTCCAGCCCGCGCGTGCTTTTGCTCTCCGTCTTGTGCAGCGCATTGAGCTTGGGCTTCGGATCAAACGTATCCATGTGCCCCGGCCCGCCTTCCATGAACAGCATGATCACGTTTTTCGCCTTGGGCGCGTGCATCGGCTTTTTGGGTGCGAGCGGTCCTCCGGCCTCTTTGGCCAGCAGGTCAGTCATGGCCAAGGCCCCCAGCGAGGAACCCAATCCATACAAAAAATCTCGGCGTTGCAGGGACGGAATATTCATCAGTACACGTAAACGAATTCGTTCGAATTAAACAATAGCAGACAGAGATCCGCCAGCGCGCGGGTGTTCGCGCTCACATCGGCCGGTTTTTTGTCGCGAACATAATTTTCGAACACAGGCAGAATCTCCTCATACTCAAAGGGTTGGCCGGTGAGTTCCTCAACGAGGGAGCGCGTGATGGCCGTCGGGTACTTGACCGGCACGGGCTCGTGCGCGGCGTGATAGGCGCGCATCTTGGTGACGTATTGCTTGAGGCGCTCCCACTCGACCTTGTCCGGCACGCGGCCGTAAGCGAGTTGCACGGCGCGTTTCACCTGCAGGTGCAGTGTATCGAATTCCTTTTCCGTACGCAGCGCCAGCGCAATGGCGCGGTCGCTCATCACGCTGCTGTTGAGCAGGGTGAACACCTGCGGCGTGACGGTCTCGGCCACGCGCGCTTCACAGGAGTCGTTGGGGTTGGGTTGATTGAACGTCTCGAGGAACGGATTGGCCTGACCGCGCACGCGGTAGGCGTAGATAGTGCGGCGGTTGCGCTCAGCCGGTGTGCGCGAGGGCTGGTATGCGGGCGAGAGGGAAAACTGAATCATGCGCGGCTGCAGGGCGACTTCCATGTTGATCTCCGGCATCACCGGCAGGCCGCCGAGCGCGGGGTTCAATTCGCCGGTGGCTTTGAGCAGACTGTCGCGCAACTCCTCGGCGGAGAGACGGCGCGGAGCGCGGAAGGCAAAGAGATGATGGTTCGGATCGGCCACGGCCAGCTTGGCCGCCTGTGGGTGCGTGCCGGATTGGCGGTAAGTGGCCGATAGCATGATGAGCCGGTGCAGGCGTTTGAATTTCCAGCCGTGCTCGACGAAATCCGCCGCCAGCCAGTCGAGCAATTCCGGATGCGTCGGCTTGCCGCCCTTGGCGCCGAAGTTGTTCGGGTTGGCCGCCAATGGCTGGCCGAAGTGCTTTTGCCACACGCGGTTGACGATGGAACGCGCCGTGATGGGATTGGCCGGGTTCGCAATCCAGTTGGCCAAGGCCAAGCGCCGACCATCTAGGGCGTCTGGAATCTGGAACGCGTCCGCTTGCTCCGCACCGGCCACCGGCACGCCGAGGGCGCTCAACACGCCGGGCGTCACCTTGTCGCCGGGTGCCTCCAGCGCGCCGCCACCGAGGATGCGGCTGTCCGGCCGCCACTTGTTGTTGGCGCGCGCATTCATGCGCAGCTTGCGCGCATTCAAAAAGTTCGGCACCGGCCCGTTGTAAACCGACTGCGCCATAGGCTGATACCGATCCAGTCGGCGCTGCCAGATCCATTCGTCCTGCCGTCGCACTTTTTTGCGGCCCTGCTCCTCGGGCGACAAACCCACGTGCCGCGGCGGCTTTTCCTCGTCTGGCAATTTCTGCCGCGCCTTTTCGTCGAGATACTTGGTGCCGGCTTTCGTGTACCACTCGCGCGCGGCGCTTTCCTGTTTGTTGTAGAGCGCGTTGTGCTTGTCGGTCGCGAACGAAAGCAAATGGCGCGTGGCCGCTTCGCCTTCCTTGAAGCCGGCGCGGTTTTCCTTTTCAAAAAACGGCGCTGGCCGTTCGGCCAGTTGCGTGGGCTCGAACACCGCGTACATGCGGTAGTAATCACGCGTCGGCAACGGGTCGAACTTGTGATCGTGGCACTTGAAACAGCGCATCGTGATGCTGAGAAACGTCTCTCCCACGGCGTTGACGACGTCATCCAGATAAATCTGCCGCGCCTGCGGTTTCTTCACCATCGCCGGATCCCACGGACCCATGCGCAGGAACGAACTAGCCACCAGCTGCTCCGACTCGCGCGCGTTGTACAGCTTGCCGTTCTGGCGTGCGTTTTGAAACTGGTTCCAGTCAGAAATGCGACGGCGCAACGACGCGTCGGCCAGTTCGTCGCCGGCGATTTGTTCGCGGATAAATTCGTCGTACGGCTTGTCTTCGTTGA
>WTHG01000026.1 GCA_011523245.1 Verrucomicrobiales bacterium
GTGCCAATCGTCAGCTGCGTACGGACTTTGAATTTCTTAAGGTCGCCAGCAAGCGTGGCGAAAGCGAGCTGCTACAGGCGCTGGACGATCTCGAGGACGCCCGGCGCGAAAACGAAGCACTGCTCAAGCAGTACCGGGCGTTGCAGGCAGAAAACGCCCGTCTGCGTCGGGCCATCAGCGGCGGTCGTTAATTATGCGCATCACCGGCGGGCAGTGGGTGAACCACAAAATCGCCGTGCCGCCGGGGCAGGGCGTGCGGCCTACGCCGGACAAGGTGCGGCAGGCCATCCTCAACAGTCTCGGCCCCTGGATTGAGGGGGCCTCCGTTCTCGAACTCTTCGCCGGCAGCGGCGCGTTGTGTCTGGAGTGCCTCAGTCGCGGGGCCACGTCAGCGGTGGCCGTTGAGAAAAGTTCGAAACACGCCGGGTTCATTCGGCGCAATGCGCAACCGTTGAAAGCGCTGGTTGAGGTGCGGGTGCAGTGCGCGTTGCAGGCGGTGAAACAACTGGCTGAGGCCGGGCGGCAATTTGATTTTATTTGTGCCGATCCGCCGTATGGTGACAAGACTGCGCCGGGGCAACGTTCGGAAAGCTGGGCGCAACGGGTACTGGATGAATCGGTGCTGCCGGCGTTGTTGAAGCCCGGCGGTCGGTTGCTCCTCGGCCACACCAAGCGCGATGCCATTGAGTGGGCGGATCCATGGACGGAGCGCAAGACGCTCAAGCACGGTGATACCTGGATCAGGATTTTGGAGCTGGCTGCATCCGGCTGAGCGCCCCCACCGTCGCGATCATCGGGTACAGTTTTTCAAAGTACCACAGCTTGGCGAAATAGAAGCCGATGGGCGACGGCTCGGTCCACGCACCGGATTCCACCTGTTCGATTAGCCACAAGGTGGCGCGATTTCGGGCGGCTTCCAGTTTGGCCTGGGCGTCTTCGTCATTTTCACTCACGCCGGCCAAGGCCTCGAGGGCGAGGGCGGTTTCTTCGATGGAAGGCTCGCCACCCTTGAAACCGCTCCAAGCGCCGGTTTCATGCTGCATCTCGAGCAACGCATTCTTGGCGCGGGTGACGCGCAGGGCGCCGCCGGGCAGAGCCTGTTGCTCGGGTTCATTGAGCGCGAGCAACACTTTGGCCGTACCGTAAGTCCAGTTGATTTCATGGGGCTCATGTTGGTTGCCAAACCAAAGCGGTGCCCAGCCGTCCAGACCGGCCCCTTCGCTTTGGGCGAGGAAACGTGCGGCAGCATGAATGGCGGCGTCTATTCGATCGGCCAGTTCCGGCAATTCATCGCGCCACGCGAGCCAGGCGCGGAGGGTATGCGCAGTGAGGTCAGGGCTGGAACGGTCAAAGGGCAGATTAGTCCAGCCGCGGCAAAAAGTCGGGATGCCGCCATCGCGGTTTTGTAGATCGAGCAGCCACACACAACCGGCACGGGCGGCGTCGCGTGTGGTGTCATCGATATCGCCCAGTTGTTTGAGCGCAAGTAACGCGCCGGGGGTGTCGTCGGCATCGGGTACACCGCCGGGCAGCGGTGTCCACGACCAGCCGCCTGGCGCGGCATCGGTAAAGGGATGCACTTCGCGATATTGCTGGGCCAGCAGCCATTGGCGAATGGGAGCGCGATCCTCGTCGGGTAGCGCTTCTCCCAGCGCATTGACCGAAAGCGTAGTGACCCACGTGGCAAGGTGCGTGTCGATCGGCCAGCTGCCGTCGGCGCGCACGGAGGCTTGGATAAACTCCACGCCCTTGCGCGCGACGGGGTGGTCCGCGAGCCCGCTACCGGCGAGGCTCATGGTGACAAAACTGGTGAGCGGCGTGGCCTCGAGGAAGCCGCCGTTGCTCGGCTGGATTTGCTCAAGCACCTGCAACGTCTTTTCGCGCGCCGCATTGCGTAGCAAACGGGCAATCGGGTTCCACGTGGGCCGGTGATGATGTCGGCATTGGCCGATGGCGATGAGCGCCGGCAGCGCGTAGTACCACTTGGCGTCGATCTCGGGACCGCCCGGGTACAAGACCCACCTGCCAGGCGCGGGGCAAGAAGGATCGATCAACATGAGAGCCAGGACATTGCTTCTGGTGAGGGATGGTGGTGGTGGCGGGAGCCGTACGTCGCGACGGAATGGTCGACGACGATGCGGTAGAGGAAGAAGGGCACGGACATGAACGAGGTCATATTGCCTGAGAAGATGGAGAGGTCGTTGATCAGCCGCATGTACCGCAGCGTCGACGGCAGCTTCGCGAAGACGACAAAGTTGGCGTCGCTCACGGCCGAGGCGGTGTTGTACAGGATGGTGCTCGAGACCATCCCGAAGCCGGAGAGCATTGCCGCGCTGCCCTGCAT
>WTHG01000512.1 GCA_011523245.1 Verrucomicrobiales bacterium
CCTCCAAGTGGGCGCGATTGATCCGCACGGTTTCTAGTTCTCCACGCAGCTCGAAGTCTACAAAGCCGGTGACGGTGGATGGAAAATCCAACTGGGTGAGCTGATAGTTCTTGGGGTTGTCCGGGTAAAAATAATTTTTACGATCCCACTTGGAATAGCCCGGCACATCGCAATTCAGGAGGAAACCGGTCAGCGCCGTTTTACGCAACGCTTCTGCATTGGGTACAGGCAATACACCGGGCAGACCGAGACAAACTGGGCAGACATTAGTGTTGGCATCCGCCCCGTATTCATTGGCACAGCCACACCACATTTTCGTGCGCGTCTTTAGCTGCACATGCGTTTCGAGACCAATGACAGCTTCGTATTCCATTAGTCCAAATTTGGCCGATGTGTGCGCCAATCCGTGGCTTGTTCATAGGCGTGAGCCGTCCGTAGCAAATCCGATTCCCCAAAAGGTTTACCCAGCAGTTGTAGACCGATCGGCAATCCGGTCTCAGAAAAACCACAAGGCACGCTGATGCCGCACAAGCCGGCAAGGTTACAGGAAATGGTGTAGATATCAGAGAGATACATCTGCAATGGGTCACCCGCCTTTTCACCAATTTTGAACGCCGGCGTTGGCGTAGTAGGGCTGGCAATCAAATCTACCTCTTCAAAGGCCTTCAAAAAATCCTGCCGGATCAGGGTGCGGACCTTTTGCGCGCGCAAATAATAGGCATCGTAATAACCACTGCTCAACACATAGGTGCCAAGAATAATCCGGCGCTTCACTTCCTCCCCAAAGCCGGCTCCGCGCGTTTTGCGATTCATCTCCTCTGGATCGGCTCCATCCACACGCGCCCCATAACGCACGCCCTCAAATCGCGCCAAATTTGCCGAGGCCTCGGCCGTGGCTATGATGTAATAGGTAGCAATCGCGTACTCCGTGTGCGGCAAGGAAATCTCCTTCACCTCCGCTCCGAGCGCTTCCAATTGTTTCACCGCCGCATCGGTGGCCGCCTTGACCTCGGGATCCAACCCTTCCATCTGATATTCACGCGGCAACCCTATGCGCAGCCCTTTGACATCACCGGAAAGTGCCGCCCTGTAATCAGGCACAGGCTCGGGAACGTTCGTGGAATCTCGCTCATCGGCTCCGGCGATTACCTGCAACAATGTTGCCGCATCACGCACATCCTTGGTAAAGGGCCCAACTTGATCGAGCGAGGAGGCAAAAGCTACCAGTCCATATCGCGAAACACGCCCGTACGTTGGCTTCAAGCCCACACAACCACACAAGGCTGCGGGTTGACGGATAGAGCCACCGGTATCGCTGCCCAGCGAGGCAATGCACTCATCAGCCGCCACCGCCACCGCACTGCCGCCACTGGAGCCCCCGGGAATGCAGTCGGTGTTCCAAGGATTGCGAACCGGGCCGAATGCGGAATTCTCATTGGAACTGCCCATGGCAAACTCGTCCATATTCAACCGGCCAAAAATCACCGCACCCGCCTCCCGCAACTTCTGAATCACCGTAGCATCGTAAGGGCTGTTGAATTCGCCGAGAATTTTACTGGCGCAATTGAGCGGCTGATCCTTCACCGCCAACACATCCTTCACTGCCACTGGCACACCTAGCAAAGGTAGGTCTTCGCCCGCGGTGCGAGACTGATCCGCGGCATCAGCCTGCGCTAGGGTATCGTTGGCATCAACACTGATAAAGGCATTGAGCCGATCATCCACTTGTTCCACGCGATTCAAACAAGCCTGTGTCGCCTCTCGGGAACTCAGTTCGCCGGCGCGCAGTTGCTCAACTAACTGATGGATTGTAAGAGAATGCGCCATGATCATTCGACAATCTTGGGCACGTGGAACAGCCCCTTGCCGGCTTTTGGTGCATTCCGGAGGGCCTCTTCCTGCGAAAGAGATTCGCGCGGTTCATCCTCGCGCATCACATTACTTAACGGTGTCGCATGCGCGGTGGGTTCAACCTCAGAAACATCCAGTTCGTTGAGCTTGTCGATGTATTTTACAACCTCAACCAACTGCGGAGCCAATCGGTGCTCCTCCTCGGGCGTCAATTCAATGCGGGCCAATTTGACCACGCGGGACAGATCCATCTCCATTTTAGGCCTCGTTGAATTTGCTTTCCACGAGCGTTTGGATGGCATCAGCCGCCTTCTCGGCATCGTCGCCTTGCGCTTCAACCACTAAAGTTGTGCCCTGCGCGGCGGCCAAGGTCATCAAGCCCATGATACTTTTGCCATTCACTGAGTCCTCGCCTTTGGTCACGATGATTTCAGATCGAAATGTATTGGCTGTGCGAACGAATGCCGCGGCGGGGCGGGCATGCAAGCC
>WTHG01000401.1 GCA_011523245.1 Verrucomicrobiales bacterium
GGATAGGACATATGAAAGCGTGCTTTTGCCAGAACCGTTTGGCCCCATGATGGCATGCACCTCCCCGGACCCCATGGTCAGGTTGATCCCTCTCAAAATTTCCTTGCCATCAACAGTGGCGTGAAGATTTTTTATTTCGAGCATTTTATGCGTATTCCCTAAAATTTATCAGCCGACACTGCCTTCGAGGCTGATGCCGACAAGTTTTTGGGCCTCCACGGCAAACTCCATAGGCAGCTCCTGAAGAACGTCGCGGCAAAATCCGTTAACGATAAGGGCAATGGCTTTTTCTTCTGACATCCCCCGCTGACGGCAGTAAAAAAGTTGATCATCGGCAATTTTCGATGTGGTCGCCTCATGTTCCACCTTGGCGGATGGATTGCGGCAGTAATCGGGGTTTTGCGCGCCGGCACGGGATTTGTTGATGAACGGTCCCTCTACGTGCACTCCAATAATGCGTGAGCCGCCGAGCGATTGATTATGAATCGGCGCAATCGCGTCGAGAGTCTTGAGAATATCTGTTTGCGACGCGGACAGCGTGGTGAGGGTCAAGGACGTTGTGCCGCCTTTGAGGTGAAAATCGGTGATTTCACGAAAAGCGTCGAGCCGGGCTTCCATGGTGTCGCGGCCGAGCGCGCCATGAATGTGCAGGTCCACAAAACCCGGCGCGAGAAAGCCGCCGCGCAGGTCCATGCGGTCGCCTTTTGATTTGGCGGCGGGCTTGGTATCCTTGGAGACCTTTTGAATGCGGCCGTTCCGGATGCTTAGCGAACCGCGTTCGATCGCATCGGGAAGGATCAATCGCGCGTTGGTGATTTCCATGGCCGGATGATGCAAAGTGCTGCGGACCGGCGCAAGAGTTTACGCCAAAACCCCTGTTAGCGGGCGCCCTTTGCCGTCCTTAGTCGCGTAGAAAGGGCGCTTCTCGGTGGTGATGTGGTAGTCAGTCGGGATGCCCATGGCGCGGAAAATCGTGGCGTGGATATCGGTGATCGTGGCGGGATTCTCGATGGTCTTACACGGGCGTTCATCGGCTGTCTTGCCGAAGAGAAATCCGCGACTGGCGCCGCCGCCGAACATCAACACACTGCCCGCTGCGGTGAAATGGCGATGCATGCCATAAAACTTCAGTTCATTGATGACATCTGGCTGGGGTACTTGACCCCGTACTTCCTTATCTGGCTTACCTTCTACGAGCATATCGCGGCTGAACTCCGTGGCCAGCACGATAAGCGTGCGATTGAGTAAGCCGCGTTCCTCGAGATCAAGAATCAACTGGGCGAGCGGCTGGTCAATGTCCTTCTTCAGTGCGGCCAAGCGGGTGTGTCCGTTCTCGTGTGTGTCCCAGCGTTTAAACGGTCCGTAATCGCTGGTGACTTCGATGAACCGCGCGCCAACCTCGGTCAGTCGGCGGGCGAGTAAACAGCCGCGGCCGAACTTGCCTTTGCCATAAGGCGCCGCGCTTTTCTCGGGTTCCAGTTCGAGGTCAAAAGCCTTCGCCGCTGGGCTGCTTAGCAGTGTAAAAGCTTCGTCCATGGACTTGAGTAGCTGCACGCGCTTGGCCGAGTCTCCCTGTTGAAAATCCGGGCTGGCCTTTAGTATCCGGAGATAATTCTGATATCGCGCCTTGAACCGCACCGGACTCATGCCGGCCGGCGGGCGCACGGCTTTGATGGCGTTGGCCGGATCATCAATGGTGAAAGGACCGTATTCGGTGCCTAGGCAGCCGCCGGTTTGGAAGGCCTTGATCTCTTCGCTTTCGCCATTGGGCGTTTGGCCGATGTCGATGAAAGCGGGCAGCGCTGGATGATTGCGTCCGCGTGCATGGGCGATCCACGCGCCGAGGTGCGGCGCGGCCACCGTGAGCGGCGGCTCGTAGCCGGTGTGCCAATGATACTGATGGCGCGAGTGCAGAATATGCCCGAGATCTGCTCCGACCTGTGTGCGGATCAGGGTGCCCCGATCCATTACCTTGGCTACGTGTTCGAAGCCTTGGCAGACCTTGATGTGATCCACGGCCGTATCGATCGCTGGAAATGTACTTAAGACCTGATCGCTCTTCAGCCCTTTTTTAAACGGCGTGTAACGTTTGGGATCAAACGTCTCGGTCGACGCCATGCCGCCGGCCATCCAACACAAGATCACCGTATCTGCCGAGGCGTTAAGCTTCTCTTCTTCCTTGGCCCAAGCAGGTAATGCCGCCGCTCCGATTGCGGCGGTGGTGCCTGTTAAAAAATTGCGGCGATTGAGTTCCATCTTCATATGAGTTTAGCGGATGAGTTGAAATTCGGGAAGCATCACGATGATCCAAAGCAGATCGGCGGTGCTTTCGGGAGTGGG
>WTHG01000296.1 GCA_011523245.1 Verrucomicrobiales bacterium
CATCACGCCGAGCGCCGCCGATGCAGCAGTCGAATTGAAATTCCTCGATTGCCCCGAGCAACACAGGAATCTGCAATTGATTCCGGCTCACCTGCCCTAGCGTCGGTGTCGCGAGCCCTTTCTCGAACGCCTCATCCACCGTGCGCACAACCAGTTTGGCGCCCAGCTCCTCCGCTCGCCGATCGCGAAACTCAATCAGCTCGGGAAATTCATGACCCGTTTCCACGTTCAGAAACGGCATCGGAATCTCCGCCGGTCTAAACGCCTTCTCGGCCAGGCGCAAAATACAGATGGAATCTTTGCCGCCGGAAAACAAAATCGCCGGCCGCTCAAATTCGGCGGCCACTTCACGCAGCACGTGGATGGCCTCCGTTTCGAGATACGCCAAATGATCCAAATGATAACTGCTCATTTGGCCTCCACCGCCTTCCCGCCCCAGGCCGCGTGCAGCCCGCACTCGCGCTTTTCATCCGCCTTAGCCGGGTCAAAATAATCCCACTCATTCGGCAGATCATGCTCGGCGAGATACGCCTCCATCTGCTCGTCACTCCAGTGAAACACCGGGCTAACCTTAAGCGAATTGAAATTGTTGTCTGGGCTCACGATATCCAGCTCCGCGCGGTTTGGATTTTGCACCTTGCGTAGCGCCGTCAACCACACCGTCGGCTCCAGCTCGCGCATGCCGCGCTGGAACGGCTCCAGCTTCATCACCGTACTGAATGCCTTGATCGCCTCCTCGTTTTCCTCCGTCGGCTCCGGCATCCCGCCATGCGCCGCGTCGTAATGCGCCGCCGTCAGCTTCGGCACGAACGCCTGGATGTTCAGGCCCAGCTTCGCCTTCAACTCTTCCGCGTGCCGATACGTCGCCTCGCGGTTGTAGCCGTGGTCCACCCACAGCACGCGGATATCCGGCTGCACCTGCGTGGCAAGATGTAAAATCACCGCCTCATACGGCCGAAAATTAGTCGACACAATCGCCCGCCCCTCCGCGCGCCCAATCGCCCACTCAATCACCTCCCGCGGCGATTGCTCACGTAACGATTCGTTAGCCTGTGCGATCTCTTCTGCAGTCATTGAAAACCTCCGTTGAAGTTAGGCTGCATCCTGCTCGGGCCAAACGACGCGCGCGCAGAAATCCCCGAAGCGCTCGCTGTTGTCGCGCTCGGCCTTGAAGCGGGCAAAGAGACCGCCGAGTTTCTCAGGCAATTCGTCGACCTTCACGTTTTGATCGTACAAACGCGACAGGCGTGTGCCCTCCTCGTTGCCGCCGAGGTACAAGGCGTACACGTTCGGACGTTTTCCGACAAAGCCCAGCTCGGCCATGTAAGGCCGTGCACAGCCATTCGGACAACCGGTCATCCGCAGAATCACGCGCTCATCTCCCAGACCATTGTCCTCGAGCAAATTTTCCACCGTACCCAGCAGGTCGGGTAGATAACGCTCACTCTCCGCCAGCGATAAGCCGCACGTGGGCAGCGCCGGACAGGCCATGGAGCCCAACTGCACCTCGCTCACGCCCTGTTTCTCAGTTGTGTCCACTCCGTGCTCTCTAAAGATGGCATCGATGGCGTCCTTTTGATCCGGCGACACATTGGCGAGCACGATGTTTTGCGCGGCCGTCAAGCGCACCTCGATGCGATGCTCGGTCACAATCTGGCGCAACGCACTCTTCATCTTTACCTGTTCGGTGTCCTTCACCCGGCCGGCCAACACGTGTAGGCCGAGGAAAAGATTACCGTCATACTGTTCGTGCCAACCGTGCACATCACCCTGTTGGGTGAACTCAAATGGGCGCGGATCTTCCAGGATCACCCCGGCGCGTTCGCTGACTTCCTTGCGGAACCACTCCACACCCTGCTCTGCGATCACATACTTCAGGCGCGCATGCTTGCGATCCGTGCGGTCGCCAAAATCACGGTGCACCGTTAACACCGCCTTGGAAATTTCAATGAGATGTTCCGGCTTAAAGAAGCCCACCACATCCCCCACGCGCGGGTAGGTCTTCTCATTGTTATGACTCATTCCCATGCCGCCACCGGCGGTGAGGTTGTAACCGATCAATTCGCCGTTCTCTTCGATTGCCACAAAGCCCATGCAGTTGGCTAACACATCCGTGTCGTTCAAAGGCGGGATTACAAACGCCACCTTTAATTTCCGTGGCAGATACGTTTTGCCGTACAACGGATCCTCATGAACATCGTCCTCCAGCTTGAGCGGTTTGCCTTCGACCCAGATTTGTTTATAGGCCTTGGTCGTCGGCAGGAGCGCATCACTTACACGCTTGGCATCCTCATACACCTGCTCGGGCAAACGCGGGGTGGAGGGGGGGGG
>WTHG01000524.1 GCA_011523245.1 Verrucomicrobiales bacterium
GCCCGCCGCTTGGTGGAAGCCGGGGCACGTTGTGTGACCCTGAACTTCGGTCGTTGGGATTTTCACAGCAAGATTTACGATGAGAAAAGCGGCGTGAACGGGCATGCGCCCATTTTTGACCAAGGCTTGTCCGCCTTGATTGAGGATCTGCATGACCGCGGCCTCAGCGATGATGTAGCCGTGATTGCCTGGGGCGAGTTCGGTCGCACGCCGAAGATCAACGGGAACGCCGGCCGCGATCATTGGCCCAAAGTCAGCTGCGCCTTCATGGCCGGTGGCCGAATGAACCATGGCCAGATGATCGGAGCCAGCGATAAGCACGCCGCTGAGCCTGCGGATCGACCGGTGCACATGGGCGAGGTGCACGCAACGCTGTACCAGCACATGGGGCTCGATCCGAATGTGACCACGATCTCCGATTTGACCGGGCGGCCGCAGTTTTTGGTGGATGGCTGGAAGCCATTGCCGGAATTGATTTAACAGAATTAACAACGATTTAATAAACCCAAACCAACCAGAGAAAAGATTATGAAAAAGTGGATCCTGACAATGACCGTGATGGCCGGCGTGAGTTTCGCCGTGGCCAAGCCCAGTGCGTTGGAGCTGACGGCCCAGACCGGTGAAGGCGCCAAGGCGTTTAATCTGAAAGGCAAACACGCCCGCCAACAACTGGTGGCGACTGCCAAGGACACCGGCAAGGACGTGGACGTGACGCGCACCGCCAAGTACGCTGTAGCCCCGGCTAACGTGGTCGCGGTGACGCCGACCGGGCTGGTAACGCCCTTGGGCGATGGCGAGGCGACCATTACCGCCACCATTGATGGTGTGCAGAGCGAGGTGAAGGTGACCGTGACCGAATACGGCGTGGTACAACCGATTAATTTTGCCAATGAGATCGTGCCGATCTTCACCAAGGCCGGCTGTAACGGTGGCGGTTGCCACGGCAAAAGCGGCGGCCAAAACGGGTTCCGCCTCTCGCTGCTCGGCTTTGAGCCGCAGGAAGATTATGAGTACCTAGTGAAAGAGGGCCGCGGGCGGCGATTGAGCCCGGCGTCCCCTTCCAACAGTCTCTTGCTTCTTAAGGGTGCGGCCATCCTGCCCCACGGTGGTGGCGCGCGGTTTGATCCGAACAGCTACGATTTCGACCTGATTACCCGCTGGGTGGCCATGGGTATGCCGCGCGGCGAAGAGACTGACCCCACCGTGGTGGGCGTGGAGGTGTATCCCAAGAACCGCCTAGTGAGCGCCAATGCCGAACAACAAATCAGCGTGACAGCTATATATAGCGACGGTCACACCGAAGACGCCACCCACATCGCCACCTACGAGGCGAACGACAAGGAAATCGCCGAGGTGGACGACACGGGTCACGTGAAGTTCTTTGAGCAACCGGGCGATGTGTCCGTAATGGTACGATATCAGGGCCAGGTGGGTGTATATCAGGCCAGCGTGCCCTTGGGGGCGCCGGTGAACGAGACGCCGCAGCCACGCAACTTTATTGATGAAATGGTGTTCGCCAAGCTCAAGCGTGTGGGTATGCCACCCTCGGCCGTGTGCGATGATGCCACGTTCATTCGCCGGGTTAGCGTTGATATTGCCGGTCGCCTGCCAACCGATGCCGAGGCCAAAACGTTCCTGGATAGCACCGACCCAGCCAAACGCGACAAGCTGATCGACGCCCTGCTCGCCAGCACGGATTACGCGGATTATTTTGCCAACAAATGGGGCGCACTCCTGCGCAACAAGCGCAGCAACACCAGCGCCATGCGGGGCAACTACGCCTTCCACGGCTGGATTCGTGATAGCCTACACAAGAACGTGAGCTACGATGAATTCGCCCGCTCCGTGCTGGCCGCCTCTGGAGACATGGGTCAGAACCCAGCCGCCACGTGGTATCGCGAAGTGAAAACCATGCAGACGCAGATGGAGGATGCCGCGCAGCTGTTCCTTGGCACCCGGATGCAATGCGCCCAGTGCCACCATCATCCCTTTGAGAAATGGAGCCAGAAGGATTACTATAGCTTCAGCGCCTTTTTCTCCACGGTTGGCCGTAAGCCGGGTCGTAATCCGGGCGAGGAAGTGATCTACCACACACGCAAGGTGGCCCAGACCGCCAACAAGAAGGATGGCGGCACGGTTAAGGCTGCCGGCCTCGGCGACACGCCGCTGGATCTGACGGCCGATGACGATCCCCGCCACGCGCTGGTGGACTGGCTCTCGCAGCCGGCTAACAAGTTCTTTGCGCATACACTGGTGAACCGCTACTGGAAACACTTCTTCAGCCGCGGCTTGGTGGAACCGGAGGATGACATGCGCGAGACCAACCCGGCGGTGAACCCCGAGTTGCTCGAGGGTTTGGCGCAACACTTCATTCGGAACGGATTCGACATGAAGGATCTCATCCGCACGATTTGCCAGTCACAGACCTATCAACTCAGCTCGATCCCGAATGAATTCAATGCGAAGGACAAGACC
This sequence comes from Verrucomicrobiales bacterium, assembly GCA_011523245.1. Classification (GTDB taxonomy): domain Bacteria; phylum Verrucomicrobiota; class Verrucomicrobiia; order Limisphaerales; family UBA1100; genus UBA1100. The sequence continues at coordinate 2,476 of WTHG01000524.1, forward strand.
TACTTCAGCCGCTACTATCCCAAGCGCCTGAATGCCGAGGTGTTGTATGATGCCATCAACCAGATGACCGATTCGAAGGCGAACTTCAGCGGACTGCCCGTGGGCACGCGCGCGGTGCAATTGCCGGACAACAGCTTCAATAGTCAGTCCTACTTCCTGACGGTGTTTGGCCGTCCGGACAGCTCGAGCTCCTGCGAATGCGAGCGCTCCAGTGACGCTAGCTTGGCGCAGAGCCTCCATCTGCTGAACTCCAAGGATATCCAGAGCAAGCTCTCCAGCGGAAGCGGCCGGGCCGCGAAGCTCGGAAGCACTAACGACAAGCGCGAGGCGGAAGAGAAAATCCGTGAGCTGTTCCTACTCGCCTTCTCCCGCGAGCCGAGTGGCAGTGAAGTGTTGCTCGCCCGTCAGCATCTCGAGCGCGAAATTGAAGACGACAAGGGCGCGAAGAAGGCCGTGCCGCAGAAGGAATCCTACGAGGACATTATCTGGGCGTTGTTCAACACGAAGGAATTCCTCTTTAACCACTAATTAAAGAGGGCCCCGCATTGGGAGATAAACCGCAACATGGCGCGGACCGCTTCGGCTGTCCGGAGTTCCGGCGCAACCTCGCGCTGGATCGCCGTGGTTTTGTGAAGGCGGGGGCACTGGGTTTGGGAGGCTTATCGCTGTCCAACCTGATGCGGATGGAGGCAGCGACTGCGGATCGGTCCGCTGTTTCCAATGAGAAATCTGTCATCATCCTCTGGAAACGCGGAGGCGCCAGTCAGCATGAGACGTGGGACCCCAAGCCGGATGCGCCGGCTGAATATCGCGGCTCCTTCGGGGCCATGAGCACTAAGGTGCCGGGCACCCAGATCTGTGACCTGCTCCCGCAATGCGCGAAGATGACGGACAAGTTTGCTATCTTGCGCAGTCTGCATCACACCAATGCCGGTCATTCCGCGGGGGATCAGATTCTCTTCACCGGCTATCCGCCCGGGAGGAATCCGAATGAAAATATGTACCCCAGTTGCGGCTCCATCGTGGCCAAGCAGCTTGGGCACCAGAATCCCGAGCTGCCGCCGTATGTGATGATTCCACGGTCGCTGCCCGGGGTGGAAAGTGCGTATCTCGGGAAGAAATATTCGCCCTTTTACACGCAGGCCGATCCTGCGAACAAAGCCACCTGGCCACAAAACGGCGGCAAGTTTGAGGTGCCCAATTTCGAATTGGCCGACGGGTTAAACTTCAATCGTCTGGATTCCCGGCGTGGGTTGCTCGACGGCTTCGACAAAATTCGGCGTGACATTGACAACAGCGGCAATGCGGAGGCGATGGACAAGTTTCAGCAACAGGCCTTGGATATTGTGACCAGTCCGAAGGCGCGGGATGCCTTCAATCTGGACGCTGAACCGATGAAGCTGCGTGAACGATACGGTTTCACGCCCCAATACGATGCGCCGACACCCGACCGTTGTGGCGTGCCGTCTTGGAGCCAACGCATTCTGCTGGCCCGCCGTCTGGTCGAGTCGGGCGTGCGATTGGTCACCGTCGATTTGCGCTGGTGGGACACGCACGTGAAAGGCTATGAAACCATGCGTGACGGGTTCCTGCCACGCTGGGACCAGGCTTACACGGCGTTATTGGAGGACCTCGAACAACGCGGCTTGAACGACCGCGTGATGGTCATTGCCTGGGGGGAATTTGGCCGCACGCCGAAGGTCAATAAAACCGGCGGCCGGGATCATTATCCGGGAGTGTTTAGTGCGGTATTGTCCGGCGGCGGGGTTAAGGGAGGCGCGGTGGTCGGGTCATCCGACAGCAAAGGTGCGCTGCCCAAGGAACGCCCCTTGCATCCACAGGATGTTTTGGCCACCATGTACCGGCACTTGGGTGTAGATACCAAGGTGGCTTACGAAGATTTCGCCGGTCGGCCGCATCCCGTACTGCCATTTGGCGACCCCATTGAGGAACTCTTTTGATCAATTCGAACTTTTGCAGCGTCCAATTACCAGCCCCAATATCCAATACTGAACAACAAACAGATCGAATGAAAACCCACTCCCTCCTCCTGAAAGGTTTCACGCTTCTGGCGCTGCTCCTCTGGGCCATGCCAGATGCGGCCGCACAACAACTGCCGCGCGCCCGCCTCACCAGCATATTTCCCGCCGGCGGCCAGCAAGGCACTACGCTGGATGTGACTGTGGCCGGAGGCGATCTGGATGGCGCTAATGCGTTGACCTTCTCGCACTCCGGCATCACCGCCAAACCCAAGCTGGATGGCGCCGGCAAGCCGGTGGCCAATCAGTACACCGTCACCATCGGCAAAGATGTCCCCGTGGGTTTTCATGATGTCCGCACTAGCGGCGGCAAATATGGTGTCACCAATGTACGTTCCTTTGCGGTGGGCGATTTGGTGGAGATGACCTCGAATGGCGGAACATCGCTCGAGAACGCGGCTGAAGTGGCGCTAGGCACGGTTGTCAACGGACAGGCGCCGTCACGGAATTATGCTTATTATAAAGTGACCCTCAAGAAAGGGCAGCGGATCATGATCAGTTGTTTGGCGCGGGATCTCGATTCCAAACTGGAGCCGGTGATGATCGTCAAGAACGCTGCCGGCCTAGAGCTTGAGCGTAGTCGCACGGGTCAGCCGGTGGATTTTATGCCGGTGACCGATGGGGATTACTATGTGGGCCTGCATGATTTTGTTTATGGAGGAGGTGCTGAGCATGTGTTTCGCCTCTCCATCTCCGAGCGGCCGCACATTGATTTCATTGTGCCACCAGCCGGTGAACCGGGTAAAGCCGGCAAGTTTACTCTGTACGGTCGCAACCTTCCCGGGGGGACAGATAGTGGCATGATGCTGGAAGGAAAACCGCTGCAGAAGCAGGAGGTCACCATCACCCTGCCCGGAGACCTCAAGGCCCGCACTCGTTTGGCCGGCACGGCGCCGGTGGGCCCGAATCAGGCTGGGTTTGACGGCATTGAGTACCGGCTGCCGAGCCCGAAGGGAAGCTCCAATCCGGTTCGTATTTTCTTCGCCGACGCCCCCGTGGTGGGCGAGGTGGCGGCGCCAAATGATAAACCGGCCGAGGCCCAGAAGATCACCGTCCCATGCGATTACGCTGGATTATTTTATCCGCGACGCGACCGGGATTGGGTGACATTTGATGCGAAGAAAGATGAGGTTTACTGGGTGGAAGTGGTCAGCGATCGACTGGGCGTGCCGACCAATCCCTACTTCCGTCTCGAACGCGTTACCAAGAATGAAAAAGGCGAGGAATCGGTTAGCACCGTGAAAGAGGTGTTGGACAGCCCCGTGAACATCGGCGGCACGGCGTTTGACACCACTTCCTTGGATCCTTCCTTCCGGTTCGTGGTGCCGGCCGATGGAATATATCGACTGGTCACTTATGACTTGTTCAACAGTGGTGCGTCGAATAGCCTCTATCGTCTATCGATCCGCAAGGAAGCGCCTGATTTCCGGCTGGTTGCGATGGTGGAAGGTCCGCCCGCGCTGCAAAATCAGGCGTTGCCCATGCCCACGGCATTCCTGCGGCGCGGCCAAGTTTTGCCGGTAAAAGTTATGGCGTTCAAGCGGGATGGCTTCAATGAGCCGATTGAAATTACCCTAAGCGGGCTGCCCGGTCATATTGCTGTCAGCAAGGCGACGATTCATCCCGGTCAAAATTCCGCGCTCGTGCTGCTCAAAGCCAAGGACGATGCCGCGGCTTGGTCAGGCAATGTGTCGGTTTCCGGTAAGTCAACGATCAATGGTCAGGCCGTCACCCATCAGGCCCGCACGGCGGATGTGACCACCATCGCTTACGACAACCAATCCAAGAAATCCAAGGTCCGCGCTCGTCTCACCGGCAACATGCTGATTACCGTGACTGATCAGGAAAAAGTGCCGCTGACGTTGGCTGCCAAGGAAGACAAGGTTTGGGAGCATTCCGTGTTCGGCAACATCAAGATTCCCATTAGTCTCGGATTCGAGGATGGCTTCAAAGGAGTCGATAAAAACGTCGTGCTGGTCGGCCACCCCCTCGTGTCCAAGTTCAAAGCGGTTAAGGTGGCCAAGGACAAGACCGAGGGCACCATCGATCTGAACCTCGCCACCTACAAACTGCCGGCGGGTGAATACAACCTGTATTTGCGCTCTCAGGTGAAGGGCAAGTACAAGCGCGTGAAAGATGACGAACTGAAGGCTGCCAAGGATGCTGCCGCTGCCGCAGATAAGGTGGCCAAGGAAACCAAAACCGCCTCCGATGTGGCCGCGAAAAATAAGGAAGCGACCGCGGAAGCCAAAGCCGCCGCCAAGAAAAAGAGTGATGACGCTGCCGCAGCCAAGAAAGCGGCGGATGACTTGGTGAAAAAACTCACCGCCGGCAACAAGGCTGCAGACATCACGGCTACTTTCTTCAGTGAACCGATTCAGGTCAAAGTTACCGCGGCTCCGGTGGACTTAAAACCGCTAAACGCCGTGACCATCAAGGCTGGCGAGAAGGCTGAAGTCAGTGTGAACGTCGGCCGCAAATACGATTTCAAGGAAGAGATCACCATTAGCTCCAAGGCCGCCAGCGGCATCTCCGTGGCCAACGGCAAGATCGCTAAAGATCAGGCCGCCGGCAAACTCACCTTCACCGTCGGCAAGACTGTGAAGCCCGGCGATTACAACTTTGAGGTCACCGCCCAGATGCGGTTGAACAACCAGAATATCACCGTCAAACAACCCGTCACCATCAAGGTGACCGCAGCCCAATAAAATAAATCATGATACGCACATTGATTCCCTGCGCCGCCGCCCTGTTGGCCTTTGGCTCAGTCGCTCAGGCCGCCCTGCCAGTGGCCAGTCTGAACCGCAAGACGCCGGTGGATTTTCAGGATGAAATCCTGCCCATCTTCCGGGCCAATTGCCTGGCCTGCCATAACCAAACCAAGGCCAAGGCCGATGTTATTCTGGAAACGCCCAAGGACATCGCCGAGGCAGATCTCGTGGTGCCCGGCAAACCCATGGAAAGTTTCCTGTTCCTGACCGCCACGCACGCCGAAGACCCGGCCATGCCGCCCAAGGATAACAAGGCCGGAGCCAAGGATCTCAGCCCGCAACAGTTGGCGTTGATCAAGCTCTGGATTGAACAGGGTGCAAAAGGCGAAATCCGCGCTGCCCGCAAAATTGAATGGCAACCGTTGCCCCCGGGTTTGAATCCCATTTACTCCGTGGCGGTGTCGCCTAACGGCCAATACGCGGCGGCCGGGCGGGCGAATCAAATCTTTGTATACCACATCCCAAGCAAGACACTCGTCACGCGCCTGACCGATCCGGCTTTGTTAAAGGACGGCAAATACAAGGATGGTGTGAGCCATCAGGACCTCGTCCATTCGCTTGCTTTTTCACCATCCGGCGATCTGCTGGCCAGTGGGGGGTATCGTGAAGTGAAACTTTGGCGCCGTCTGCCCGTCAGTGCGTCCAAATCTTTGAACCTCGGGTCGGACAAGGGCATTCAGGCCGTGAGCAGCGACGGCAAATGGCTGGCCGTAGCCGAGGGCAACGCCATCAAGGTGTACGATCTGGCCAAAGGCAGCGCTGCCAAGACATTGGCCGGCCTCAAGGCGCCCGCCACTAGCGTGGCGTTCTCAGCCGATAACGCCAAGATTGCAGCTGGCGCCGAAGATGGCGGGTTGTTGGCTTGGACGTTGGCGGACGGCAAAGCGGCTGCTGTGGCACCGCCCACTGAAGGCGAAGCGCCCAAGCCTGTGAAGGTCAACGCCGTTGCCTTCCTCGCCGAAGGCAAGCAACTCGCTGCAGCTCAGGAGAATAACCTCATCGTGGTGTACAATGTCACCGACAAGCTGGAAGTCGCCGGCGAACTTAAGGGCCATACCGGTCCGGTCACCGCGTTGGCCGCCGTGCCTTCCTCACCGACTCAACTCGTTTCCGGAGCCAATGACAGCACTGTTCGGCATTGGGATGCCAATGGCTTTAAGATGGTTCGCCAGATCGGCGCTGGTGGCACAGTTAGCGCCGTGGCCGTCAGCCCGGATGGGACCCGAATTGCCTTGGTGCTAACCGGTAAAAACGCTCGGCTCTTCAATGCCACCAACGGCCAATTGGTGGCCGACCTGAAAGGTAATCGGCAGGCAACTGAGGCGTCCGCCGCCAAGGATCGTTTTGCCGCCTACGCCAATGCCGAGGTCACCTATCACACCGGCAATCTCAAGACGAAGACCGACGATCACAAGAAGGCCGACGATCGTGTCAAGAAAGCCGATGAAGCCCTCAAAAAGGCCGAGGCCATGCCTATAGCCGAGAAGAAAAAAATCTTCGACGACGCGGAAGCCGCTCGCGTGGCCGACGAAAAGAACTACGAGAAACTCAAAGCCGATTACGATGCGATCCTGAAAACCTTTGAGGAACAGGACACCGCGGCTAAGACCGCCGAAGCGGCCACCAAGACCGCGGTGGATGCCGCCAAGGCGCCTGCCACCGATGCCGCCAACAAGGCCAAGGATGCCACCACAAAACGGTCGGCCGCGGATAATGCGAAGAAGGCGTTGGACGCTGCCAACACGACTCTGAAA
>WTHG01000116.1:0-4633 GCA_011523245.1 Verrucomicrobiales bacterium
GCTCATATTCGTGGGATAGGAGATACGTCTTGAGATTGGGTAGATCGCCGTTTTGGCGCATGCGGTTTAGGCGCACCCAGCGGGCGTGCTGATCATTGCGCAGCCCATCGGCCTTTTGGAGCCATGCTGGGGCTTCGCCCAGCCAGTCGGCACTCCCCTCGATCATCCAGAAGGGCAGTTCGCCAAACATATCGTCCATGATGGCGTGGCATCCTTCGTGGAGCAGGGTGGGCACTAAACGCCAGCTCATGCTAGGCTTCTGGCGCCAAGTGACGATCTCTTTAGTAGCGGGGCTAAAAAACCCAAGTAGATTAGGGCTGACTTCCTTGCGGTATTTTTTAAGCGAATACTCCTCGTAATCCTCGTACTTCCCGAAGATGCGAAAGCGCACTCTGAAATCGCGATCCACATTGCGTTGGAAAACGGTTTGGTGTGAGCGTACGAGATTGGCCAAGCCGAAGTTCACGGTGTAGATCATGGCTGGGGTTAGCTCGTAATCATGCGCGGCAAATTCCGCGTAGCCTAAGGCAAAACCGGGCGCGCGCTTGGGGTCCCACCGCTGGGTTTTCGGAAAGACATAACCCTGAGTGCGACCGCCAAAAATGCTGGTTTGAAAATCTTCACCGCGAAGCATGGCACGGGTAATGTCGAGGGCTGAGCTGGAGACAGGCAACAACCAGCCAGCCACCAGAATCGGCCAGAGGATGGTCTTCGGAGAAATCATAAGTTGCCTTCGTGCGCTAAGACAACCTGCCCTCAATTGGTTCGCCTGTAAAGGTCTGATCATTCTCAAACGATTGTCACCGAGGCATAAGATAGGCATACTGCGGAGGGATGGAGACCTTCTACGATACCCACGCGCACCTGACTTATCCGGATTTTGAAGATGATATTCCCGCGCTTTTGGAGCGAGCGCAGGCGGCTGGGATCACGCGGGTGATCAGCATTGGAACGGACTTGATCAGCAGCCGCCAAGCGGTGGCCTTGGCCGAAGCACACGAGGCGGTGTATGCGGTGGTGGGATGGCATCCCAATGATTTGGAATCGGCTCCGGATGATGTGCGCCCTCAGCTCCGCCCTCTATGTGAACATCCAAAAGTGGTGGCGGTAGGGGAAACAGGGATTGACCACTATCGCCTGCCCAGCAGTCAGGGTGGTTCGGCAGAGGACGATGCCCGTTGTACGGCAAAACAGGAAACGGTCTTTCGTCAGCAATTGGAATTGGCGGAGGAATTTCAAATGAACGTCGTGATTCATCAGCGAGTGGCATTGGAACCGACGTTAGCAGTTTTTGAAGAATTCGCTGCCCGTGTGCGTGGGCAGTTTCATTGTTTCGTGAATGATGCGGCCAGTATGCGGCGAGTGATCGATTTGGGCTCGCTGGTGAGCTTCACCGGGATTGCCACGTTTAAAAACGCACAGGAAGTGCGCGATACCCTGGCGGCCACGCCGTTGGATCAACTTATGCTGGAGACCGACAGCCCGTTTCTTGCCCCTGTGCCTCATCGTGGCAAGCGCTGTGAACCGGCGTTCACCCGACACACCGCCGAGCGTGTGGCAGAAGTGAAAGGCGTGAGTTTGGCGGAACTCAGCGCGGCGACCTGTGCAACCGCCCATGCGTTTTTCCCCAAGCTTCGTTAGCGCAACCAAGCGGCCAATTGCGCGTGCCGCAGAGCAAAACTAAGACAGTACATCAGGGCAAGAGCGAGGAACGGAGCGAGATCCACCTTGCCTACCACCAACGGCAAGCACGACAGGGGCATCAGTAAACGCTTGCCCGAGGCATTAACATTTTTCCAAAAATTTTGTTCGCCGAAATACACAAACGAATTCAGCAAATAAAGGATCAGCACACCCATGGCGAGATACACTGCCGCGCGCATATCCAGCGCCATCAAAGCCGGGAGATGTTGGGCGAAGGCGGCTGATTCACTGCGAACATTTATTTGGCTCATCCATTCCGCCTCGATCAGGTGAAGGCCGATGGATATTAGGATGGCGGTCAGCCAGAGGATCACGGCAGGTAAACCGCCTAGCCAGCCAAATTGGGCGCGCAAAAAGGAGCGCCACATTTTTGCCGTGTCTGCTTCTGGTTTAATGGTCGCAAGCAAGGCCCAGCAAAAATGCAACGCCGCCAGCCAGCGCAAAAAGCTTAGGGTGGAATAAGCCAGAGCTCGCGGAAACAGGTCGCTCCGGAAATGCGGTGATTCATGGAGCAAAGGCAAAGAAGGAATCCAGTCTAGACCGGGGCCAAATTGATGATAAAAAACGGCCCGCAACACAAGCAATCCCACCAGTGCCAGGAGGTACACCCATGAGTGTTTGAAGATCGTGCCCTGCCGTGGCGCCGGACCGGCGATGTGGTTGGCCGGTTTGGGGCGGAGCATCGTGCCTGCGCGCCAGAGAACCCAGAACAGCAGGCCGATGATGTTTAGGATGCCGTGCAGCCAATCCATCCGCTGCGGATGGACTACATCATTTTCAGCAGCGTGTCAGCCATTTCCGAGGGGGTCTCGGCTACGCCGATACCCGCTTCTCGGAAGGCCGCCTTCTTGGCTTCGGCGGTTCCTTTGCCCCCGCTGACGATTGCACCGGCATGGCCCATGCGGCGGCCGGGAGGTGCTGTGGCGCCCGCGATGAATCCGGCGATGGGCTTGGAGCAGTTGTCCTTGGCCCAGGCGGCGGCTTCTTCCTCAGCGGTGCCGCCGATTTCACCGATCATAATAATGCCTTCGGTCTCCGGATCGTCAGAGAACATCTTGAGCACGTCCAGATGGGTCATGCCCGGCACGGGATCGCCGCCAATACCGACGCAGGTGGATTGGCCGACGCCTGCGCTGGTGAGTTGCCAAACCGCTTCGTAGGTAAGCGTGCCGCTACGGGAGACGACACCGATATTGCCTTTCTTGTGAATGTAACCGGGGGCAATGCCGATGCGACAGCCGCCGTGGGATTGATCGCCTTCACCGGGGGTCACGATGCCGGGGCAGTTGGGGCCAATCAGCTTGGTATCGCTGGCGTCCAAGACCTTTTTCACGCTCAACATGTCGCGCACTGGAATGCCTTCGGTGATGGCTACGACCAGTTCGAGGCCAGCATCAATACCTTCGAGGATGGCGTCGGCGGCGAACGGTGGCGGTACGAAGATGGCACTTGCGGTGGCACCGGTCTCGGCGACGGCCTCGGCCACGCTGTCGTAAATCGGCACGGTGTCGGCAAAGGTTTGCCCGCCTTTGCCGGGGGTGACGCCGGCGACAAGTTGCGAGCCGTAATCGAGGCTCAGCTGGGCGTGCCGGCCGCCGAAGCCGCCGGTGATGCCTTGAACGAGAAACTTGGTTTCAGGAGTAACAAGAATGGACATAGTGAGAAATTATTTGGCGGCTTCGACAGATTTCTGTGCGGCCTCAGCCAGGCTGCTGGCAGTGATGAGGGCGAGACCGGATTCGGCGAGTGTTTGCCGGCCGGCTTCGACGTTGTTGCCTTCGAGGCGCACCACGAGCGGGAGCTTGAGGTCGGTTTCCTTGGCAGCTGCCACCACGCCTTCGGCGATGGTGTTGCAATTCATGATGCCGCCGAAAATATTGATGAGGATGGCCTCAACCGAGGGATCGCTCAGGATGATTTCGAACGCGGCTTTCACCTGTTCCTGCGTGGCGCCGCCGCCGACATCGAGGAAGTTAGCCGGATCACCACCGTAATGTTTGATTGCGTCCATGGTGGACATCGCGAGGCCGGCGCCATTGACAAGACAGGCGATGTTGCCGTCGAGTTTGATGTAGTTCAGGTCGAACTTGCCGGCTTCGACCTCCAGCGGGTCCTCCTCGGTGAGGTCTCGCATCTCGGCGATATCCGCGTGGCGGAACATGGCGTTGGAATCAATGGACATCTTGGCGTCCAGCGCCACCACGGCCTCGGTGCCGTCTTCATTTTCAATGAGCGCCAGTGGGTTGACTTCCACCATAGAGGCATCGCAACCGGCCCAGGTAGCGTAGAGACCCTGCAGTAAACGGCCGCATTGGCCGATAAGCTTGCCGCGCAAGCCCAGCGCGATGGCAATTTTACGACCCTGATAGGCCTGCAGGCCGAGATCGGGATCCACGGTTTCCTTGATAATCTTTTCGGGGGTGGCTTCGGCCACTTCCTCGATATCCACGCCGCCCTCGGAGCTGGCCATGATGATCGGCTTGCCCAGCGCGCGGTCCAGCAGCACGGCGCAGTAAAATTCACTCTTAATTTCCTGGCAGGACGTAATGAGCAGGCGGTTGACCTGTTTGCCTTCCTCACCGGTTTGCTTGGTGACGAGCACGTTGCCGAACATTGCCTCTGCCTTGGCGGTGGCGTCCTCCACGCTGTCGGCCAAATGCACGCCGCCCTGGAAACCGTCCTTAAACGTACCTTTGCCGCGGCCGCCGGCGTGGATTTGGCTTTTCACCACCACGCGTTGATGGCCTTCGCCAAATAGTTTTTCGATTGCCGCCTTGGCTTCCTCAACCGAGGTGGCCGGTTCGCCGGCGGGGACTGGCACGCCGTGGCGCCGCATAAGTTCCTTGGCCTGATATTCGTGAAGATTCATGGATAAAAAATCGGAGCCCCTGTCTTGCGGCAAGGGCTCCGGTCGTTCAAGAAATTTGTG
>WTHG01000116.1:4733-9019 GCA_011523245.1 Verrucomicrobiales bacterium
TTGGTGAGTTTCTGGGCCATGCGCTTGAGGTGCGGCGCGCGGGGGTCCAGCACGCGATAGACGCGATGCCCAATGCCCATAATGCGGCGCTTGTTGGCGAGGCAATCATCCACATAGGCATCGACCTTCTCGAGGTCGCCAATCTCCTGCAGCATTTTGATGACACCTTCATTGGCACCGCCATGCAAGGGGCCCTTAAGCGTGCCGATGGCGCTAGTGACTGCGCTATACACATCGCTCAAGGTGGCGATGGTGACACGGCCGCTGAAGGTGGAGGCATTGAACCCGTGGTCGGCATGGAGGATGTAGCAGATGTCCATGGTGCGTTCCATGTCTTCACTGGGTTTATTGCCGGTGATGAGCCAAATGAAATTAGCGGCTTCGCCGAGACTGTTGTCCGACTCCAAAATCTCCTTGCCCTGGCGCAGGCGATGGAAGGCGGCGACGATCACTGGGACTTGCGCGATGATCTGGATGGATTTCTTCCGAACCGCTTCAAGGTCATCCTGTGTCTCGGCTTCGGAATCGAAGCAGCCCAGAGCACTGACGCCGGTGCGGAGGGCATGCATCGGGGAGGTGTCTTTCGGTAGGGCCTTGAGCACATCGATCACGCCCTCGGGCAAGTTGCGGCTGGCGCAGAATTCTGCCTTGAGCGCGGCGAGTTCGCCTGCATCGGGCAAATGCCCGCGGTGCAGCAGGTGCACCACTTCCTCAAAGGTCGCCTTCTCGGCAAGGTCGTTTATGTTGTAGCCGCAATAAATCAGTTCACCGATCTCACCGCGGACATCACTCAGGTTGGTCTCCGCGGCCACGACGGCTGCCATGCCCTTGTCGATGGAATTTGCAGATTCGCTCATAGTCATAGCTCAAAAAGCCCGGCCATTGGGGTTAAGGAGGAGCAATTTAAGGAAGGGGGATTCGCGGGTCAAGCCTTGGCATCCGTCTCGCCGTTTGTGAAGGCATTTGCCTTGTGCCGAGCCGTTGAGCGACGGCAGCATTCGCAGCCATGGATCCTACCGCTCAGCCTATTGGAATATTTGATTCTGGGATTGGCGGATTAACCGTGGTTCGGCAGATGCAGCGACTGTTGCCGAACGAACAGATCATTTATCTGGGCGACACGGCTCGCGTGCCGTACGGCACCAAGAGCGCGGAGACCGTGACGCGCTTTGCCTGTGAAGATGCCGCCTTTCTGGTGGGGCAGGGCGTCAAGGCGTTGGTGGTGGCATGCAACAGCGCCAGCGCCAGTGCACTGCCTGAACTGGGCGAGCGCTTTTCGTTGCCCACCTTCGGCGTGATTTTGCCCGGGGCCATCGCCGCCAACGAAGCCACGCGCAACGGGCACATTGGCGTGATCGGCACGCAGGCCACCATTCGCAGCGGCGCTTATGAGCGGTTGGTGGGCGAGTTGAATAGCGAGCTACGCGTGACCAGTCGGGCGTGTCCGTTGCTGGTACCATTGGTGGAGGAAGGGTGGCTGGATCATGAGGTGACCGATGCCGTGCTGCGGGATTATCTAGCGCCCATGCTGGAAAGCGGTGTGGATACGCTGGTGTTGGGGTGTACACATTATCCGCTGCTCAAGGAATCCATCGCTCGCGTGGCCGGACCGGATGTGGCGCTGGTGGATTCAGCTGAAACGTGCGCGACATTTGTGCAGCAGGAATTGCAATGGCATCATCTGTTGGCTGCTGAAGGAGAGGGGAACGTGCGAATCCATGTGACTGACGAGATGGAGCGCGTGCGCGAAATGGCCGGGCGGTTTCTCGGTGGACCCTCTAATGCTGTGCAGCAGGTGGAGCTAGGGGCGTTGTGAGTTCCGCACGGTGCGGTAGGTCAGGAAGATTTCGTCTGCCACCTGTTTGCGCGTGTGCAGCTTGAATTGAGCGGCATCATCCAGCTGATCGAAACCGATGCCGTCGGCAATGGTGGGCGCATCCTGGCCGCCGAGAATCAGTGGGCAGATTGTGAGGTTCACCTCATCCACCACTCCGGCGCGGAGGAGGGAATCATTGAGACGCCCGCCGCCTTCGCAGAGCACACGCTTCACGCCATGATGTTCGCGCAGGAATTTAAAGGCGGCCTCGAAGTCCACATTGTTGGCGCCGCAGACATAAACGGCATCGGCGACTTTCTTCAGTTCCTTCAACCGACGGGCAAGAATCCGTTCGCTGGCTAGGACGATGACCGGAGCTCCGGGCGTGCGAAATATTTCGTGTTGCACATCCACTTGGCCGCTACCGCTGACGATCACCCGCACCGGTGCGGGCTTCTGTTTGGGCGCGGGGCCCAGCGTGATGTCGGGTTGGGCGTTGAGCGTGCCGGCCCCGGTAAGAATGGCATCCGCTCGGGTGCGCAATTCCAGCAGTCGTTGGTGGTCATTCCGGCTGCCGAATGTGGTGACTTTGCGGTTTGTGCTGGCGATCTTGCCATCGGCAGTCATCGCCATGTTGATGAACACAAACGGTCGCTTCATGTGATCAGCATCGCATCGCCATAGCTGAAGAAGCGATATTTTTCGCGGACCGCCTCGGCGTAGGTTTCGAGCATCCATTCGCGGCCGGCCAATGAACCCGGCGCGGCAAAGGCGCTCACGAGCATGAGCAGAGTGGACTGGGGTAGATGGAAATTTGTGATCAATGCGTCCACCACCGCAAAGGGGCGGGGCGGGTAAATAAAAATAGCCGTGCTGCCGGAGGTGGCGGAAAGCGGAAGGGATTGTTCGGCGACACTTTCCAAAACGCGCACAGTGGTGGTGCCCACGGCGATAACACGACGACCTTCAGCCTTGGCGAGGTTGATGGCCTCAGCGGTGGCGGCAGGCAGCGTGTAGCGTTCGGTGTGCATGGCATGCTCTTCCAAAGCCTCCGCCTTAACCGGGGCAAAGGTGCCGAGCCCGACGTGCAGGGTGACGGTATGGGTTTCAACACCCAGCGATCGGATTTGGTCCAGCAACGATTCCGTGAAATGAAGCCCGGCGGTGGGTGCGGCGACGGAGCCGGCGGGATCGGCATAGACAGTTTGATACCGCTCGGTGTCGTATGCGGATTGGCCAAAAGCTTCACGTCGGATGTAAGGCGGCAACGGCATTTCGCCGAGCGTGTCGAGGGTGTCCAGTAGATCGTCCGTGCCTTCAAAGCGAACACGCGCGTGGCCGGCTTCATTTTTTTCCAGCACCTTGGCAGTCAGGGGCGTGGTTTGTCCGTGACGATCGGCGAGGGCAATGCGGGTGCCGGGCGGGAGCCGTTTGCCGGGGCGAATGAGGCTCCACCAAGTTTGGTCTTCGGCGGGTTCCACAAGCAACAATTCAGCGGCCGCTTCGCCGCCTATTTTTTGACCACGCAACCGAGCGGGAATGACGCGGGAATTGTTCATCACCAAGACATCCCCAGCCTGAAGAAATTTCGCCAAATCAGAAAATTCATGATGCGACCGTTCGCCTTTTTGGCGGTCAGCCACCAGTAAACGCGATCCATCACGCGTCGGGGCAGGGTGCTGGGCTATGAGCTCGGAAGGCAGGTCGAAGTCAAAATCCGCTGTTTTCAGTGGTTTCGATGGATTTTCGCCGCTCACGGATGGAGATTGAGCCATTTTTAGCCGAAAAACGCGAGTCCGAGGTTTTTTGAAAAAAGCCTCATAAAACTGGTCAAAAATATTGACGAGTGTGAAAAAGTGAGACTAAGGTGTTGCGTTGTGTGGCGAAATGGGTTAAATGTGCATCAAGCACACGATGGCAGAAGTAAGCGACAGCATGCCCGTTTATTACAATTCGCTCTATACCCATGGAGTGGACGGGAAGCGGCGTGTGCAGGTGCCGGCCAAGTGGCGGCCCGAATCGCCGGATGTGGAATTTACGCTGATCGTGTGGCCCAAGTCGCCACACGGCCCGTGTCTGCGCGCTTTGCCGCCGGAACAGATGTCCAAGCTGATGGAGGATATCAATACCATGAGCAACGACGATCCCAACAAGGTCGTGCTCAAGCGGTTCATTGGCAGCGAGAGTGTGCAGGTGGCCTTGGATAAGGCTGGGCGGATTTGTTTGCCCGAGGCGATGGCAAAGCTGGCGGGCATTAAAAAGGAAGCGGTGCTGGTCGGGTTACTGGACCGTTTTGAAATTTGGAGCCCGGGTCGCTACGCGGAGGTGCGCAGCGAGGATCAGGTGATGGCCGGTGCGGCCTTCAGTCTGATGGAATAACGCTGAACGCGGCAGGGTGGGTAGAGAATTTGGACTGCCATTCCGGCAGACGCCAAGGAGGTGGGAAACGTGTTGGCCGGGTGAAATATCC
>WTHG01000259.1 GCA_011523245.1 Verrucomicrobiales bacterium
AGCCGGCGGGCGATCAGGCAGTTGCGGCCGAATGTGCCGGTGTTGCGGAATTCTGCGTCGAGGCCGTAACTCTTTTTGGTTTGCTCAGTCTCGCCCTTGATATCCATCAACTCCGGCACGGCCGCCTGCATACGGAAGGCCAGCTCCTGATTGGCGATGGCCGATTCGATTTGGTCCAGTTGTCCCACCCGGTCGACTACGCCGGCGTCGAGTTTGCGAATAAGGTCCAGCTTGTTTTGCTGCAACGCGGGAGTGGCCTCGGTTCGGCCGATGTTGGCGATTGGTTTGTCGCCGTACTTGAATACGCTGCCCTGATAGGCCGCGGGCAGAAAGCCGTTGGAGAAACAACCGAGCCCGCCCGGCGGAATAAGCCCACCATTGAGCACGATAAAGCCCGGCAAGTTTTGGTTGGCCGTGCCCAGGCCGTAGTTGAACCACGACCCCATGCTCGGCCGGCCCACTTGGCCAAAGCCGGTGTGCAGAAAATAATTCGCATTGGTATGCTCGGAGAACGCGGAGGTCATCGAGCGGATCACGCACAGTTTGTCGGCGTGCCGAGCCACGTGCGGGAACAGATCGCTGATTGGAATACCCGCCTGTCCGTAATGCTGAAACTGCCATGGACTAGCGAGCGTTTTGCCGCGGCTATTGAATTGCGTGGCCTCCATCTTCAGCCCGAACGGCTGGCCGTGCTCCTTCGTGAGCCGGGGTTTGGGATCGAAGGTATCCACCGAGGACGGGCCGCCATCCATGTACAGGAAAATGATGCTCTTGGCCTTGGGCGTGAAGTGGGGCTGCTTGGGTGCGAGCGAATTCACCGCCTTGCCCCGCGCTTCCTCCGTCAATAACGAAGCCAAGGCTACTCCGCCAAAGCCATTGGCGCAACGCGCCAGCATATCCCGCCGAGTAAGCGGCGACTGAGAAAATTGACCGCAATGATGCACGGAAGAATTGTATAGGACTGGTTAGATGGCGCAACGCTGAAAGCTTGCCAGCGGCGCGGCTGCGGCGTATCAGCAGGGATGCGTTTTGCGGGCTACATCTTGGGCATCGTCCTGCTGTTAGGGTGTCTGCAAATGGATGGGCCCGTGGCGTTGGGTGGGGGCGATCGGGTGACCGAGCCGCCGGTGCGTGTGCGGCAGGCGTTGGCACTCAATTCTTTTTATACCAAGCATGTGGATGTGAGCGGCTTCTCGGTGGTTGCTTCAGATAATGTGTCGGACTACGCCTTGTTGGAGGCAGCCCATCTCATCCGAAAGATGCTCGGTCACCGGAAAGATATTTTGCAGGCCATGGCTCGGAATAAGGTGCGGTTTGCCATCATGGCGCACAACGAATACACCACGCATATTCCGGAACATCGCGACTTGCAGCCGCGCTTGTATTGGAACCGGCGCGCGCGAGGGCTAGGGGCCACGCCGGAGCGTCCGGCCGTGAGCTGCGGTGAGGAAAATCTGCTTGGCTACGTTAACGATCCTTACGCCTCGGAAAACATCCTCATCCATGAATTCGCGCATGCTATTCATCTCATGGGGTTGTCCGACACGGATCCCACTTTTGATGAGCGGCTGGAAGCTGCTTACGCCGCTGCCGTGAAGGAGGGGTTATGGAAAGGCAAGTACGCCGGTCGCAATCACCACGAGTACTTTGCCGAAGGCGTGCAGTCGTGGTTTGATACTAATCGGGAAAATGATTTTGAACACAACCACGTCGATACCCGTGAGGAATTGCAACAGTACGATCCGGGATTGGCTAAGCTGGTGAAGGAAGTTTTTGGGAGTGGCCCGTGGCGTTATCGACATCCTCAACACCGCCAGCCGCACTCGGCCCATTTAGCTGGCTTTGACCGAGCCAAGGCGCCGGTATTTGGTTGGGCAGAAAAATCCGTTGCATGGTATGACCGCTTCAAGGAAGGCCTCGAGACACTCGCACCCGGCAATGCGGTGGATATCGACCTCCAATCGCCCAAGGATCGCGTCTATCGTTCGCCGGCTTCTGCTGAGGAAACGTTTCTCTATATCTCCAACGCCAGCCAGCAGGCCATTCGGTTGGAATGGATGGACGGTGCAGGCCGGGCTCTTCCGCGCGGCTCGGAGCTACGGCCCACCGACCACATAGAGCAGCAAACCTATGCCGGCCACATTTGGCGAATTGTGGATGATGAGTCAGGCAAGCCATTGCATTACTTTGTGGCGCCAAAGGCTCCCGGGAAATTGATCTACAAGGCTGCCCAATGATTCCTATTCGTTCATGGCCTGTGTTGGGATTGCTGCTGCTGGCGTCATTGCAGGCGGCGGATTTTCAGCGGGAGGTGCGGCCGATC
>WTHG01000139.1 GCA_011523245.1 Verrucomicrobiales bacterium
CCCGTGAATGGATCATTCGAAACAGCCCGGTCCCCATTGGCACGGTGCCCATTTATCAGGCGCTTGAAAAAGTAAATGGCCGGGCCGAGGATCTCACTTGGGAAATTTTCCGTGATACGTTGATTGAACAAGCCGAGCAGGGTGTGGATTATTTCACAATTCATGCCGGGGTTTTGTTGCGGTTTATTCCGGTAACAGCGAAGCGTGCCACGGGCATCGTGAGCCGTGGAGGCAGTATCATGGCCAAGTGGTGCTTGTCGCATCACAAAGAAAATTTCCTCTACACGCATTGGGATGAAATTTGCGAGATCATGGCACGATATGACGTGAGCTTTTCGATCGGCGACGGACTGCGGCCTGGCTCAATTGCTGATGCCAATGATGATGCGCAGTTTGGCGAACTCAAGGTGCAAGGCGAGTTGGTGGAACGGGCTTGGGCTCATGGGGTGCAGGCCATGTGTGAAGGCCCTGGTCATGTACCAATGCACATGATTAAGGAGAATATGGAAAAACAGCTCGAGTGGTGCCATGAGGCGCCATTCTACACTTTGGGCCCCTTAACTACAGACATTGCCCCGGGCTATGATCATATTACCAGCGGGATTGGCGCGGCCATGATTGGGTGGTACGGGACGGCAATGTTATGTTATGTGACACCCAAGGAACACTTGGGGTTGCCGAATCGCGATGACGTAAAGGAAGGTGTGATTACGTATAAAATTGCGGCACACGCGGCGGATTTGGCCAAAGGACATCCGGGGGCCCAGTATCGGGATAATGCCCTGAGCAAGGCGCGTTTTGAATTTCGTTGGGAAGATCAGTTCAACCTAAGCCTTGATCCGGAACGGGCACGTGAGTTTCACGATGAAACCCTACCGGCTGATGGAGCAAAGACCGCTCACTTTTGCAGCATGTGTGGTCCAAATTTTTGCAGCATGAAGATTACGGACGACGTACGCCGTTATGCGGAGGAAAACGGATTGGGTGACGAGGAGGCGTTGTCGGCAGGAATGGAAGCGAAAGCCCGTGAGTTTACTGATAGCGGTGCGGAAGTTTATTCGAAGACCTAAGCCAAAGCGCCGTTACAACTGCTGCCGGAACCGGCGGTGCAGGCCAGGCAATGTTCGCCAGTGAGAATCGGCCGATCTTCAAGGTCGGCGGGTGTGATGTCCCACAGCTTCAGCGGTTTGCCGTTCCAAATGTTCAGCTCGAGCATCTGATTGAAATCGCAATCAAACAAGCAGCCTTCATGATTCACGCTTAGCGTTGAGCGGCACATCAAGTTCTCAAGTGATTCGGGGTTAAAGTTGTTGCTGAGGAGTTCAAGGTATTCATCCCATCTATTTTGTTGGCGAAGATCTTCAGCAAACCGCGCGATGGGTTGGTTGGTGATGGTGAACAGTCGATGAAAACAAATTCCAAAATCCCGCTCCAATGATTCATGGAACTCTGCTTCTAGTTTGAGTTGGTCTGGAGGTAGATTTGGGCCGACCGGATTGTATACGAGATGCAATGAATGGGAATCACCATAACCGTGTTGATTGAGAAGTTGCAGAGCGCGAATACTTTTATCAAATACCCCGTTGCCCCGTTGGCGGTTTACGTTTTCTGGCTGATAACAGGGCAAAGAGGCAATTATGGTGACGTCGTGTTGGCTGAGGAATTCCGGTAGCCATTCGAAATTCTCTTCAAGCAAAATGGTGAGATTGCAACGGTCGATTACTTCGCAACCGGCTTGGGTAGCTGTTTGAACGAGGTTGCGAAACTCCGAGCATAATTCGGGAGCACCGCCGGTAATGTCAACGGTCCGGGGGCGATGCGTGAGAATCCAGTCTTGAATGCGGGCTGCTGTTTCCGGCGATAGCGTTTCGGTGCGCCATGGGGCGGCATCCACATGGCAATGGCGGCAGGCTTGGTTGCACTGGCGGCCGATGTTGAGTTGCAGGGTCAGGAGGGCTTCGCGTTTTAGCGTTATCTCGTGAGCTTGCAGTTGTTTTTCAAATCGGTTCACCGCGCACCAAGATATAGGATGGACGCCTCAATGAAACGCCCTAATGATGTGCCGATGATTATGGCGGCGCAAAAAAACGAAGGCAAGGTGGTGGTAATTACCGGAGTGGCGCGGGGATTGGGCCGGGCCATGGCGTTGGAGTTCGCAGCCCAGGGCCATCGCGTAGCGGGGTGCAGTCGGAATTTGAAGAAACTACAAAACCTAGGCGTTGAAATGGGTGATCAGCATGTCTTGCAACCGGTGGATGTCACCGATGATCAGGCGATTGCCGCGTGGGCGGAGGACATCTT
>WTHG01000161.1 GCA_011523245.1 Verrucomicrobiales bacterium
ATTGTAAACTGATCCTATTGTAGGGTTATTGTTTTTCCACCTGCCAATACTCAAGCTCCACCGGAGTGCTGCGGCCGAAAATATCGATAGTCACCTTTAGTTTACCGGCTTCGGCATCTATTTCCTCAACCGAACCATTATAGTTCTGGAAGGGACCGTCGTTGATCTTCACTACTTCGCCGATCTCAAAATTCACCCTCGGCTTTTCACTCTCTTCAGCCTCCGTAATCTGAGCCTTGATCGCCTCAACTTCTTCGGTGGGCGACGCAATCGGACGTTCGCCGCCCAGAAAACCAATGATGCCTTGCGTGTTCCGCACAAAATCCCACGGCGTGGGCAACAGCCGTTTCTCTTCATCATACAGTTTCATCTGGATGAAGATGTAGCCGGGGTACAATTTGCGCTGCGACACTTTCTTAGTACCACCACGTACTTCCACCACTTTTTCCATCGGCAACAGAATCTCGTCGATATACTCGCCCATCTCCTCCTCGATGATGCGTTTGCGCAGGCTTTTCTCGGCCTTCATTTCCTGACCGGACAAAGTCTGAATGGTGTACCACTCGTTAGGCATCGATCGTAAATTCCTTTCGCGTTACTTGGCCGTATTAAACAACACAGTATCGCCGTTTAATAGTGCGCCCCAGATGATCTCGCGCACCACAAAATCCGCCGCCACGGTAAAAGCAGCAAGCAAAGCGGAGGAGAGGAGCACCACGACAATGTGTTGCTTCAACTCATCCCGGGTCGGCCAGGTGGCCTTGCGCAATTGATCGCGCGTTTCATTTATGTATTTCTTGATGGCTTCCACCTTGCCGGTGCGCCACAGAATGAGAAACACCGCCACGATAAGCGCTGGCCAAAAAACCGACCAGAACTCCACGCCACTGCTGGGACTTTCCGCATTTGCTTCAGCCGACGCCGGCTGCTTGGTCTCAGAGACATTCGTCTTCGGACTGACCACCGGCGAGGCGTTACTCGAGGCACCGGTTACCGGTGCGGCGTTCGTCTGCGTTTTATTTGCGTCTGCCATCTAAATTCGTTTCTGTTACTACAATCCCGTTTGGCGGAGGGGGAGGGATTCGAACCCCCGTTGGCTTGCGCCAAAGCGGTTTTCAAGACCGCCGCATTCGACCACTCTGCCACCCCTCCGTCACTTTCCGGTACTGGCACGGCGAGAGGGAGTCGAACCCCCAACCTGCGGTTTTGGAGACCGCTGCTCTACCAATTGAGCTATCGCCGTCCAATAAACCCGGAGAGCGGGGGCCGGCGCGAGGTTTCCCTCGCGCCGGCAAAGCGTCCCGTGATTACTCCTCAATGGCAGTCACACGGCCCGAGCCGATGGTTCGGCCGCCTTCGCGTATCGCGAACGTCAGACCTTCTTCCATGGCAACAGTCTGGTGCAACTCGACGGCGATCGACACGTTGTCGCCCGGCATCGCCATCTCGACATCGTTCTTGTCGTCGCTATCCCGCAGCGCATGGATGCTGCCGGTGATATCCGAGGTGCGGAAGAAGAACTGCGGACGGTAGCCCTTAAAGAACGGCTTATGACGTCCACCCTCTTCCTTGTTCAGCACGTAAATCTGCGCCTTGAACTTCTTATGAGGCTTAATTGTGCCCGGCTTGGCCAATACTTGGCCACGAAGCACATCGCCCTTCTTCTGGCCGCGGAGCAACGCGCCGACGTTTTCACCCGCACGGGCTTCATCCAGAAGTTTGCGGAACATTTCGATGTCGGTCACAGTGGTGGTCACTGTGTCCTTGAGACCCACGATCTCAATTTCCTCCATCTTCTTGATCACACCACGCTCCACACGGCCGGTAGCTACGAGACCGCGACCTTCAATGATGAAGGTATCCTCAATACACATGAGGAAAGGTTTGTCTTCGTCGCGATCCGGTGCGGGGATGTGGTCATCCAGCGCCACAAGAAGATCCTTGATGGCCTTGACCCACTGTTCCTCACCTTCCATGGCGCCAGTAGCACTGCCGCGAATGATCGGCACATTGTCACCGTCGAAGTCATACTTGCTGAGCAGCTCGCGGATCTCCATCTCCACCAGCTCGAACATTTCCTCGTCGTCGATCAGATCGCACTTGTTCAGGTAAACCACGATCTTGGGCACGCCTACCTGCTTGGCGAGCAGTACGTGCTCGTTGGTTTGGGGCATCGGACCGTTAGAAGCATCCACCACCAAGATCGCGCCGTCCATCTGAGCGGCACCGGTGATCATGTTCTTCACATAGTCTGCGTGACCCGGGCAGTCGACGTGGGCGTAGTGGCGGTTCTCGCTCTCATATTCCACGTGCGACACAGCGATGGTTACGGTCTTGGAATCATCCCGAACGGTACCACCTTTGGTGATATCCGCATATGAAATCGGGGTCGCCATACCATCTTTGGCCTGCACTTCCACAATTGCCGCGGTGGTGGTGGACTTTCCATGGTCCACGTGACCAATCGTACCGACGTTCACGTGGGGTTTGCCTCGTACGAACTCTTCTTTAGCCATGTCGCTTTCTTATTATCTAGGTTGTTAGTGTTTTACTCGTTCAAACTGGAGCCCTTGACCGGGTTTGAACCGGTGACCTCGTCCTTACCAAGGACGCGCTCTACCGACTGAGCTACAAGGGCGACCCAACTTAAAATGTCTTTTTTCCCGCTGAAAAAGCGATAAAATCCCCAAGCCACTTTTCCTCCTCTTTGAGCAAAAGTGGCTGAGATTCTGCCGTTTTTTCGGCCAAAAACACCCTTTCAGGCACAATTGGCGGGAGCGGGAAAATACAGTCTAAGCCCTTGTGGTCAATATTTTTTTTACTTTTTTTTCCACAAATCCCCCGATCTGGGCGGTTCTGGCTCGCCCAAGGCCCGGGCCGCATTGCGGAAATGAAGCTTGGCGACCTGCCCCAAAACGGCGCTCCCCTGCGTTTCCACCAATTTTTTGGCCGCCACATCCACCGGTTTCCCTCCCCCCTTCGGCAGCAAAACGCCTGTTTTTTCGCTTAATTCTGCCATTTTCTGCACAAAAACGTCTCGAGCCAGAATCGAAGCGCCGGCCACCGCCAAGTCTTCCTCGGCTTTATGCCGCTGAATCAGCTCCAATTCCCGGCCCAATTCCATCAACGCATCGGCCACCGTACTCTTGCTGCGGGCAAATTGGTCACTAATCGCCCGTTCCGGCGGCGGTTTCATTTCGGAGCCGCGTTCCAGGAGATTCTCGATCACGCGCGCGTGCCCCCAAGCCAGCATCTTATTGACCGTCCGCATTTTGCCGTGCATCCGGTTATAGGTCTCCGGCCCAATCGGCACCACCGTCCATAGGCAACCGGGCGTCTCTCGGATGATCTTGGCTAGCTCTGCCACGCGATTGTCACTGGTCACCCGCTTAGAATCCTTGATGCCCTGCTCCTGCCAATGGCGCACCACCGCTTCATTCACATACACACCCGCGACCACCAAGGGCCCAAAGAAATCGCCCTTGCCCGATTCATCCACGCCCAGACGCGGACGAATGAAGTCCGGATCGATATCCGCCTCATAACCCAGCCGGGCTTCCTTAAGAATCTCCGGTTCCAGCACGAACTCCACAAACTCGCGCGTACCTTTGCCCTGCACCAAAAGTTTGCCGCTGGTGTAAAAGTTGACGTTCAATTTTTCGCGGTGCCCCGCAAAGCGTGTGTGCGGCACCGCGCGCATTTCGTAATTATGCGACAACAGATGTGCCTCTAGTTGGGCCGCCTGCTCTTCGGTTAATTTACAGGTGTAGGAAGTGAGCGTCCGTTCCGCCATTACTTCTTGTCCAACACCTTGATCTCCACCTTGCGAAACTCCACCGGATGACTTTCGGATTGCAGCGAGATGTAGCCTTCGCCCAGCGCCAACTGTTCTCCTTTGATAAGCTTTTTTGCATCGCCATCAGCCGGATCATACTGCGGCTTGGTGTAACGCATCACGCGTTCACCATTCACGAAGTGTTCAATCACCTCGGCTCCACGCACCTCCACTTCCACCGTCACCCATTGATCACCACGATAAGTCTTTGACGCGCTGCTGAAGCAGTGGCGGGTCTGCAGTTTGCCGTCCATCACCACGTTCGTGCCCGGCGTGCAGAGATTGGCAGTGGTGCGTTTGCCTGTTTCCTTGCCGCCCAGCAACTGGACTTCAATAGACACCGGAAAATCCTGATCCACCGCCATGCTTTTGGGATCCTGACAATGCAGCATAATGCCGCTATTCCGCCAGGCCCAGCCGGGGCCGCCCTTCAATTGCTCCTCCACGAACCGGTACTCCAACCGAATGCGGTAATGAGAAAATTTCTCTTTATAAAAGATGTGCCCGAACTGTTCATCGAATTGCTCGTAGCCCTTGTAGCCCACCTTCATCTTCCCATCCTCAACCCGAAATGTGTTGTGCAGGTTCTTGCCCGCGGGCTGCCCTTTAATCTTAGGCGTCCAGCCATCCAGATTTTTGCCGTTGAAAATCGAAACCCATTCCGCTGTCCAGATCGTATTGGAACCGGCACACATCAGAGCCACTAAAAGAATGAAACGCATGCCCCTGTTTACACCAGCCGACCGTCCGCGCAACGGAAACATTTTGACAACCCATCCTCCGTCCCCCAACGCTCGGGCGTGCCTCAGCCTCCAGCACAACGCAAAGCCCGCCGATTAGTGCCACGTCTCCTTTCGTGGTACGGCGCGCAAGCACGCGATCTGCCCTGGCGGCACACGCGCGATCCCTACGCCATCTGGATCTCCGAGATCATGCTGCAACAAACGCAGGTGGCCACCGTGATCCCGTATTGGGAACGCTGGATGCGCGCCCTGCCCACCGTAAGCCATCTCGCCCGAGCCAAGCCTGAGCGCGTACTGAAACTTTGGGAAGGACTCGGCTACTATTCCCGTGCCCGCAACCTACAGGCGGCTGCCCGGAAAATCCTCAACGATTATCAGGGCCAATTTCCCACCACCCCCGAAGCCATCCGTACCCTGCCCGGTATTGGCCGTTATACCACCGGGGCCATCAGCAGCATCGCTTTCAACCTCCCCGAGCCGATTGTGGATGGCAACGTAATCCGCATTCTCACCCGTCTGTTTGGCCAGCGCGAAAATCCCAAGACCAAGGCCTTGCAAAATGAACTTTGGTCATTGGCCGATACCCTCGTGCGCAGCACCAAAGATTGCGCTGCGCTCAACCAAGCTCTAATGGAACTCGGCGCCACCGTGTGCCATCCACGCTCACCAAACTGCCCGGACTGCCCCGTTAAACGTAGCTGCACGGCCCGCAAGGAAAAGGCCATCCACCTGATCCCCGCGGCGTCGATCCGCCCTCGCACAGAAGCCCGGCGCATCGAGGTTTATTGGATCACCCGAGGCAACCGAATTCTGCTGCAACAACGGCCAAAAGGATTTCACAATGCCGGGTTTTGGGAACTCCCCAACAACGAAACCAGCCCCGGCATCCCGCTCCCGCCCCAATCTGAGCCTCTCGCCACCGTGCGGCACACGATTACAAAGTACCGCATCCAGTTGCTCGCCTACGCCGTTGATAAGCCCCGCGCCCTCAAAGGCCGCTGGTGCCAGCGGGATGAATTGGAGTCTCTTCCCATTACCGCTTCACACCGAAAACTTCTGCGCCAATTGCCCGTGTCTAACGGGGCAGCACAAATAACTGCGTAAAAAAGTAGCGACCGTTGGAACTCTTGGCTACCGCGAGCCCGGTATGAGTGAAGCGGGTGTCCTCCATGGCCTGCCGATGCTTGGGGCTGGTCAGCCACGAGGTAAACGCCCGTGCCGCCGGATCGGCATTCCCGTAATTGTACGCCAGATTTTCCGCCACCGTCCGGTAAGGCATGAAACGGCCAATGGCCGTGGCGCGCTGTTTGAAACCCCGGTGACTGAACGCCCCGCCCTGAGCCATGCTCGCGCTGTGCCGCCGGGCCACTCGGGTAATTCGATTGTCCAAGGTCAGCTGAGCCAAACCCAGTGATGACCGATGCTCGTTGACCCGGTCATGCGCTCGCTGAACTAGCTGCTCTAATTCAGCTGCGTCTTCATGAGGTTGCAGTGCCGGATCGATCGTGCGCAACCCGGGACTGTCCGGCCCCGCACAACCGCCGGCCGATAGGAGCAGACAACAGAGCAAACTAACGCTGATGGATTTCAATGTCATTGATGTTGAAATAATCCACGCGCTTATCCTTGCGCACGCCATCGACATCCACCTGAATCACGCAATGATCCCCCTCCGTTTTGGCGACGCGATACAAGGCATACTCTTCTCCCGTTCGTACTCGGATAAAAAGCTGGTCGGTTTGCCCCTCCGGGTTGAGTTTGAGGAAGCGCGCCAGCTCGGTGTGAAAAAATTTTTTATTAAACTTGGTGGTCGCATTGCTATAGCTGGCGAGCACCACGGGCCCCGCTGGGGCAGCCGAAGGCGGTGGAGGGGGGGGCAGTGTGTCGTTTCCGCCACCACCAATCATGCCGGGCACCTGCACCACAGGCATCCAATTCGCGCAGCCTTCATACCAAGCCTGATCTGTAGGCAGAATCTGGCCGCGCTTCAAATACTCGCGTGCTTCCTCAAGGGGATACGGCCCGAATGCCTGCCCATCTCGGTTGAAATGCAGCAACATGCGGGCAGTTTGCGGTGGGAACGTGGGGATGGCAAACGGAAATAGCCCGAGAAAACAACCGGCCAATACCCTGTGCAAGAATCAATTGAGCATCGACAGCCCTAAGCTTTTTTGATAGATAATCATCCATGAAGTCCCGTGCTTTTTTTATAACAGTGGTGACGTGTCTACTCATGGCAACACCGGGTGAAGCCCGCGAACGACTTAAGGATGGCTCCACCGAGGCGATGATGGCTGAGGCTGTCGTACGCCCATTGAGCCTCGCAGGCACTGTTTTAGGCGGCGCGATGTACGTGATTTCCTGGCCGTTTGCCAAACTAGGGAAGGCGGATACGGCCGAGGCCAAAAGGCACTTACTCGAGAAACCTTACGAAGCAACCTTCAAGCGGCCACTTGGCGATTTCAAACGCTTAAAGGAAATCAAAGAGGAACGTTAAACGGTGGTTATGCCTGAATCACCACGCTTGGAAGAGAAGTCTGACGCGGATCGCAGCGAAGAGCGGACCGCGTTGGAGCCCAACCAACTCATTACCCCCGGCGAATCTCCCAGGACCAGTGTGTTGGCGATCTTGTGTGTGTTCTGCGCCGCATTGGGCTTTTTCCTATTGCCGGCGATTGCAGCTGTGCCGTTGGGCATCGGAGCCTTGCGCGCTATTGACGCCAGCGAGGGGCGTTTGCGCGGGCGGCATCTGGCAGTGGTGGGATTATGCGTGTCGGTGGTTGCCCTATCTCTGTGGTTCCTGTTCTTCACCGTAACCTGGGTAGGAGTAAATCTGGTGACCGGTTTGATCGAAATGCTGCTGGCGGCCTTTGGGTAAGGCTATTTGAGAGTGCCATTACGCCTCTCTTTCGCGGTCGGAACCTTGGCAGCAGAATCCTGATAGGCGTTCAAAGGGAAATTCTCCTTACCAATCCGGGCATTGCCCAGAACACGTAAACTGCGAACTGCTTGTCGGCTTTGGGCTTCCTGATTAGCCATCGGCTTCTCAGTCTGTTTAGCCATCTTCATTTCAGCCATCTCCGTGTTGAAGCCGGCAGAAGGTTTAGTCTTAGTAGTCCGACGGGGAGGCACCACATTACTCGCCCCCCCCTCCAATCCCACGGCAGCGGTTTTGGGCCGTTTTCGTGACAAAGCCTGGCCGGTGAGTTGATGATCCAGAGTCGCCTCGATGACCACCACCTGCCGCAGGGTGTTATTCGTACTGCGCGCGCGAAAATAAAACTGACCGACCGGCAGTGTCGCAGCCAAGGCTGTGGCGAATCGGCTCGTTTTATCTAATTGATCGGAGCCATTGGCCGGCACCGCATTTGGGGAAATCGGCGCATTCGGTGCATTCGGTGCGACCTGTACTCCCAAAGCCCCACCACTATCGTCCGATGCGGAATCCGCTGCAGCATACGATTCCTCATTGATCACCTGACCGGTATACACCGAGCCGTCTTGATCCAGAATACGCACTTTCTGCCCCTGCCTTTCGATTTGGAAATTCGCCAATACGGCCGTGGGCAAATTCCGATTCTGGTTGCGGGAGGTAGCTTCGACCGTTCGCTGCTGAAAGTTTTGCCGTAGCTCAGCGAGGTTCTTATAAAACGTAGGATTCACTTGGCGCACCTCGGACGTTACGGCACCGCCATGCGCACTAAGCATGGATGCTTGGCCCGGTGCAACGGGTGGGCGCGGCACTACAGGCGAGGTGGCCTCGGGCTGAGCCGGAGCGGGTACGGTTGCCGCTCTTAAATTTATGTTGCTCTCTTCGCGCGGGGCAGAAAAACCCGCCTGCTCGGTTTCCACAACGTCCGCTTCCTCGGTCCGCGCTTCTTCGGGCTCCTTATCGCCCGCTGAAGCCGCGGCCATATCCGTGGCTCCTCCCGAACGGGAATTACCATGGTCCAGTGAGGCCACGATAGCCACGGCACCCACCGCGCCAGCGAGTGTCCACGTCCACCATGCGGACCAGCCGCCTTCAGAGGGCTCTTCTGACGCACCGTTTTTCTGTGAGTAGACACGGCTCACTTCCCCCTGCAACAACGTGCGGGTGGCTTCGTCCAACTCGATCGGCTCATACAGTTCCTGACGGCGCTTTTCGGCGTAGGTCTCCAGCCAGTGCTCGATTGGATCGGGCTTTGGGTTGTTCGGTTTTTCCGACATTCCTTATCCTTTAGACGGCAAAACGCCGTTTTCCTCCCGGGAAAATATTCGGCGCAGCAGAGTTTCGAGTTTGCCCCGGCATTTGCTGAGGCGAGAACTCACGGTTTTTTCGTTCAAATCCAGCTCAGTAC
>WTHG01000011.1 GCA_011523245.1 Verrucomicrobiales bacterium
CTCGTAGGCGAAGGCCAGCCGCCCGGTGTCGCCCTTGAGATTTTGCGCCAGCGTAATTTGCGCGAGGGCGCGCGCGGCCTTGAGGTACTGGGCCTCATTGAGCAGCAGCAACGCCTGTGAGGAGGTGTTGGTGCGTTCGCGCCGGGCAATGCAGGCATCGCGGTTGGGCGCGTTGAGGATGGTCATTTGCGGGGGCGGCATGCCGCGTTTCCAGTAGGTGTACAGGCTGCGCCGATAAATATCCTCGCCGCTGTCGGCGCGGAAGCGTTCGCCAATCATGGTTACGGATTTCCACAGGCCGTCCGGTTGCGGCGGCTTCACGCTGCGCCCGTACAGCTTGGGCACGAGCAGACCGCTGCTGGCGAGGATTTGGTCCCGGATCATTTCCGCATCCAGCCGGAACCGTGAGCCGCGTGCGAGCAGGCGGTTCTCCGGGTCAGTGGTAAACTGCGCGGGCGTGGCCACGGAGCTTTGGCGGTACGTTTGAGACATGACCATTTGTTTCATCAACGCCTTCACGTCCCAGCCCGATTCGATGAACGCCACCGCGAGGTGATCGAGCAACGCCGGATGGCTCGGCACCTCGCCCTGCGCGCCGAGGTCCTCGGAGGTTTTCACCAAGCCCGTGCCAAAGAGCTGCTGCCAGAAACGGTTCACCGCCACGTGCGCGGTAAGCGGATGCCGGCGGCCCACAAACCACCCCGCCAAATCCATGCGGCTGGCCACCTCGCCGGATTTCTTCATGGGCGGCAAAAAGCCCGGCGTGCCGCGCTGCACCAGTTCCCCGGGATCATCGTAGCGCCCGCGCTTGCGCAAGTGCGTGGGCCGCACCTGCGCGCGTTCCTTCATCACCATCGCGGTAGGGATCGCCTTGTCCAGCTCGGCGCGCTTGGCGGTCAGCGCCTTTTTCTTTTCCGCCTCAGCTTCCGCCTTGATGGCCTTGGCGAGCGCGTCTAGCGCCTGTTGCTGCGCCGGCGTGGGCACCTTGGCAAAGGGCGGCTGCAGGCCGTCGCGCGGCCGGCCGCTGGTCTCCGGTGCTGCGTCAATGTTGTTGAAGAACGCGAACAGCGAGTAAAAATCCTTTTGCGTGAACGGATCGTACTTGTGATCGTGGCACGTGGCGCACTGCACGGTCAGCCCCATGAACGCCGTGCCCACCGCCGTCACGCGGTCCACCACGTTTTTGAAAAAACTCTCCTCCGGCAACGCCGTGCCGCGGTCGATGATCAGGTGCATTCGGTTGAAGCCCGACGCCACCAGCTGGTCACCCGTTGGTTTTGGGTACAAATCACCCGCCAGTTGATATTTCAAAAAATCATCGTAGCCTAGATTGTCGTTAAAGGAGCGGATCAACCAGTCGCGATAGGCGATGAAGTTGCGGTAAAAATCCTTGTGCATCCCGTTCGTGTCCGCGAACCGCACCAGATCCATCCAGTAACGCGCCATGTGCTCGCCGTACGCCGGCTCCGCCAACAGCCGATCCACCAGCGCCTCGTACGCCTCCGGGCGATCATCGGCCACAAACGCCCGCACCGCCTCGCGCGACGGCGGCAGGCCGGTGAGGTCGAACGTCAGTCGCCGGATCAACGTGCGCTTGTCCGTCGTCTTCGCCGGCTGCAACCCCGCCGCCTCCATACGCGCCAGCACGAACCGGTCAATCGGCAGCTTCCCCCAGGCTGCGTCCTTCACCTTCGGCAACGCCGGTTTGGTCGGCGGCTTGAACGCCCAAAACACCTCGTACTTTGCCCCCGATTGAATCCATCGCTTGAGGATGTCCAGCTCCCGTTCCGTCAGCGGTTTTTGATGCGCATCCGCCGGCGGCATCCGCTCCTCTTCGTCTGTCGCGCTCACCCGCGCCCAAAGTTCGCTCGCCGCCAGATCCCCCGGCTTAATCGCCGCCGCCCCTTTGAGCACCCGATACGCCCCCTCCGGCCCGTCCGCCCGATCCAGCCGCAACTTCGCCTTCCGCTCCTCCCCGTCCGGTCCATGACAAGCAAAACACCGATCCGCCAAAATCGGAAACACATCCCGACTGAACGAAACCTCCTGCCCAGCCAACAATCCCCCGCCCAGCAAGGTCATCCACAAAACCAAAACCCGGAGCTTCATCCCCCAAGCCTACCGATCGAACAACTCTGCGTCAATGGGTCGAAGTAGCGCGCGCTTACCACCGGCGATCAGTCCAGCTTTGTCGCTTCAGGAGAAGCGATCTAAAGCCCAAAATCAAAGACACCTGCACCCCATAAAAGGTGCAGGTGTTTCTTTGTTTCGAAATGATTGCCCTAATCCAA
>WTHG01000056.1 GCA_011523245.1 Verrucomicrobiales bacterium
CTTATATCAATCTCGATATGGTGGGGCGCATGAAAAACAATCAACTCATCATGCAAGGAATGGGGACTTCCAGTGTCTGGAAAAAGATGGTTGAGAAACGCAATGTGGCAGCCGGGTTCAGTTTAAAGCTGAATAATGATCCCTATCAGCCCACCGATATTACCTCCATTTACCCGAAAGGCGTGCCGTCCATCGCACTCTTTACCGGTCTACATAAGGATTATCATAAGCCAACTGATGATCCCGATACTCTGAACTATGAGGGCATGGAGCGGATTGCCAAATTCACCGGTCGACTGATGATGGATTTGGTCGGCGACATGAAGCGGCCGGATTACGTAAAAGTAGAGCGCGGTAATCGAGGCACGGGCACAAGGAATTCCATGAAGGCCTACACGGGAGTTATCCCGGATTATGCGTCTGAGGTGAAAGGGCTGCTGATTAATGACGTGCGCCCCGGTGGTCCGGCGGCCAAAGCGGGCGTCAAGGGCGGTGATATCGTCATCCAGTTGGGGGCCAAGAAGATTAACAATATCTACGACTACACTGCTGCGCTCAACGATATCAAGGTCGGGAAAGCCACCAAGGTGGTGGTGCAGCGTAAAGACAAGCAGGTCGAGCTCACGATCACGCCAGAGGCGCGCAAATAACTAAAGCCGCCGAAAAAGGTCCAGTAGACGTTCGCGATTGAAGCCGGGCGGGTTGTTCTCGAGCAGCCATCGCACGTCTTCCTTGGCCTTGGCATTTTTCTTTTGCTTCATGTGCATTAACGCACGATTGAGGCGTTCTTGTGGGGCGTTGGGTTCGAGTAAGAGCAGCGTGTCCATATAGCGGATCACCGTATTCGGTTCCTCGGTGGCGTTACTGATGCCAATTAGGTTACGTAACATGCGGGCGATCATGTCCTGTTTGGTGGCCGGTTGGAAATGTTCGTTGCGCAGCCGCACGCCTGAGGTGTTGAACACTAATTCTTCAGCGTCATTTCGGGAGATCACCTTGGCACCGTTGTAGACATCAATAATCGTTTGAGGTTTGCCGTCTACTATTTTGCCCACCGCAAAATGGCCGGGTAAGGGGAGGCCTTGCAGCCGGATGTTGAGGCGATTGGCGATTTCCATATACAGCACGGCGAGCGTGATGGGAATGCCTTCCCGGTCGTCAATCACTTCATTCAGGTAACTGTTGGCCCGGTTGTAATAATCGCCGCGGCTGCCGTGGAATCCACTTTGTTCAAACAAATACCGGCCTATAGCTTCGAGCTTCTCCTTTTCGGTGGCCTTGGGCTGGAGGTCGCTCTGAATGGTTTCGGCCATGCTGTCCACTGTTTTCAGGTAATGTTCAATTTCGATTTCCCCATTGTCGAGGCGTGCAATAAGCAGGGCGGCGCGGAGGAGGTTGATCTTCGGTTCGTCCTGATCGAGTTCCTTGAGGAGGGCATCTTGCGTGGCGCGTTCATGGACGGCGGCGGCCAACCAGCGCAACTGGCGAGCTTGAACTTCGAGTGTTTCCGCTCGTTTGCGAAGGAGATTTTGACTGAGACCGGCATGCGGTTTGAGCCGGTCAATTTCTTCCTTGGAAAATTCATCGGAAGGTTTTAGCGCGTGTATTTCTTGTTCCAATTTTTCAAGTAATTCGGCAGGAGGCGTCAGCCGGGCCAGCTTGGCACCATGGCGAAACTTGCGAAACTCAGCTTCGGTCTCACGGAATTTCGTTAAGCCCACGCGGCCATCTTTTAATCCCTTATCGTTAACTGTGAAGATTTTCTGATCGTTCACAAAGCAGAGGATGGTGCCGGGCTCATGACGAACCTTGAGTGTGTTCCATTCGCCGGGTTTGTAATGCGGGCTGTCGGCGTCCTTGAGTATTGTCCAAGTAAACACAGAAGGTCCATCAAAGCGGGTAAGCCGCAATTTTCCGCCGGTGGGATAAAAGCCGTAATGCTTCTCTTTTCCATCCGAGCTGAATACCAGCCCAGCCGCTCCAGCCTCATCATTTAGTTTCACCATCACTTCCAGTTCGTAGGGCAACGCGGGCGACTTGTGGAGGGAGAGGCACAGAGAGCGCCCGCCAAAGCCAGATCCCCGTTCTTTTACGGTGATCCGCCCCGCGCGTTGGCGCCATTGTGCGCCCATCAAGGGTTCCCATTCATTATTGTTTAAAGCCCCAATCGTTAGCCATCGATCCATTGGAACGGGGTTAGGGGTGGTGATGAGGGGCTTCAGGAGGTTCACCGGCATGGCGAATCCGAGATTGGCGGTGATAGTGGATTTCATCGTCATGATGCCGTGTACACGGCCTTGACGGTCAAGGATGGGGCCTCCGCTATTGCCCGGTTCTACAGGGATTGCGAGCTGGAGCATTTCGCCCAACTCCATTTCACGTCGGGCGGAGAGGATGCCCTCCACCACGCTGCCCGTCAGGCCCATGGGATTACCTAGGGCAATGACCGACTCCCCTTGGAGTAATTTGGCGGAATCGCCGAGCGGAAGCGGTGTGAGGTTGGTTTCCTTGATCTTGAGAATCGCGAGATCGCGTTTGCGGTCGGATGCGTGAACAGCCAGCACCGTCAGTTCCTTTCCATCCCAAGTTTTGGCCTTGATGGCGCGTGCTTCACCAATGACATGCAGACAGGTGGCGATGAGATCCTTGCTGATGGCAAACCCCGTGCCGGTGCCTTCGCGTGTATTGCCGCGACCGCCGTGACTCACAGTGATCAATGATTTGCGGGCTTCGGCTGTAAGATCGCGCACTGATTTAGCCGGAAGCGGCTTGGCTGGGTCAGCTTGGGAAAAGACTGGCGTGCAGAGCGAGAAGGCGAGGAATATAGTGAGTCGCTGCATAATGGAAATTGGCTCGTTTGAAATGGGGTGTAATGCTAGTTTTACAGGGCCTGCTGGCGAGCGTTAATTATTCATGATGCGTCTCCGAATTAAATGGATTCTTTTTTGCCTCTTACCGATTTACGAGCAGACAGTCCTTCATTTCGCATTGAAGTAATGGTCGTTCTAGCTAAAGCTGGCTGCAATCAAGGGACATGCCACTGCCAATCGCCACAGGAGAGCCGATTCTGGACCTGATCGGCTGATAAAATCGGATTGCCACAGGGGACGGTCGGCGTAGGGTTTCCCTATGAGTGAACACTCCCATATTGAGGTACTTGATTGTTGCGAGTCCTCCCGACGTGAATTCCTTAAAGCGGCCGGTCTGGGCGCGGTTGCTGTGGCCGCTGCTCCATCAGTCTTCGCCAAAAAGAATGGCGCCGAACCGGAAACACTAGTTACCCAGCTGTATAAGAGCTTGAATGACAAACAGCGCAAAGGGATTTGTTTTCCGTGGGAACATCCCCTTAGGAACGCCATTGATAACAACTGGCACATCACCAAATCCGCCGTTGGCGACATGGAGGATGACCAGGTTGATCTCTGTAAACAAATCTTCAATGGTTTGCATAGCGACGAGTATCGCGATGTGGTCTACAAGCAGGTGAAAGAAGATTCGCCAGGCGGTTTCGAAGATAGTGCGATTGCCATTTTCGGTGAGCCTGGTACGGGCAAGTTTGAATTTGTTTTAACTGGCCGGCACGTGACACGGCGTTGCGATGGGGATTCCCTTGAAGGGGCTGCTTTTGGCGGGCCGATTTTTTACGGGCACGCTGCAGATGGTTTCAATGAAAAAGCCGACCACAAGGGCAATGCCTATTGGTTTCAGGCCAAGCGCCCGAACGAATTATTCCAAGCGCTCGATGGCAAGCAACGCAAGGCTGCTTTACTCGGCCGTTCGCGCGGCGAAAAAGGGGCTAAGACCGTTCAGTTGACTGGTAAGAAAGAAGGCTTGCCTGGTTTGCGTACAGCGGACATGAGCAAAGATCAACAGGGGCTCATGCGCGAAGTGATGAAGGACATGCTCGCGCCGTTCCGTAAAAAGGATGCCGATGAGTCGCTTAAACTGATCGATAAGGCCGGTTTTGAAAATCTTCACATCGCCTATTACCAGGGAGAAAATATTGGCAACGATGAGGTCTGGGATGTGTGGCAGGTGGAAGGCCCGTCCATGCTCTGGTACTTCCGTGGTAAGCCCCACGTCCACACGTGGTTGCATATTCGGGACGAAGCTTAAACTGTCTGAAACAACCCAGTTTTCAACAAGACCTGGCAAGAGTCGGGTCTTGTTTTTTTTTGTCATTGGGCCAGACTGACCGGATGAATGGAGTGCGGTTCATCGCGTTGCTCAGTCCGATATGGGGGGGGCTTCTATGGGCGGATGATTACCCCAAGCAGGTCCTCGCTGATAAGCCGGCACTATATTTTCGTTTTGATCAGGTTCAGGACAGTGCAATCAAGTCTGAGGTGGGCGGTCTTGTCGGAATTTTAGCCGGTAAAGCATCGATTGCCGATCACGGACCGCGTGGTAAAGTTTATCCCGGATTTGCTGCAAATAATCCGGCACTTAAATTGAGTGGCGCGGGCCAATTTTTGCGAATCAAGGATCCAGGTGCCGAGAGCATCCTCGATTTTGCTCAGGGCGATTCTATTACGATGGAAGCGTGGGTGAACCCCCAAACCATGGGCACATACTCCTACGTTATTGGTAAGGGGCGAACGGGGAATTTAGGTCAAAAATCTAATAACCAGAATTACTCATTGCGTTTGGCTAAGCTCGGGAGTTCAGCCGGTATCACTTTTTTGTTTCGGGATGCAAAAAATTCTGGTGATGACAGTTGGCATCGATGGACTTCCAAAACCGGATTCGTACTGGGCGGCTGGCATCACGTGGCGATTTCCTACACCTTTGGTAAGCCGGAGACCATTCGTGGTTACATCGACGGCGAACCAGTTCAGGGTGTTTGGGATAAAGGCGGTGCCACCGATCAAGCGCCCTGGGTGGATGACGATGAATTATGGGTTGGCGCCGCGCTGGGCGGACAGATTGGAAGTACACTGATTGGCGGTATTGATGAGGTTGCTCTTTATCGCCATGCAGTGAACGCGGAGCGCATGAAGAAACGGTATCGCTTTGATGCGCCGCGATTTACTATGCAGCCTGATGAGGCTCCGCGTGATCATGTGCGGGTTGATTTGCATGAAGGCGTCAATGAAAGTTGGAATCTGATTGCAAATGACCCGGTGGTGAGCTTTCGGGAGCCGTCCTTTGCCATTCCGTTTTTGCCGAACAAATATAACGAGCGAGGTATCATTGAGGATCGGCCGGATGTGTTTCTGCTGCGGGCCGAATCTTCGCTCGAAATGCCGAAAGGTAAAGTGCGTGTGCTGTTGCGCTCTCGCACCATGTCACGCCTGTGGCTCGATGGAAAAGTGGTGGCGAATATAGGAAAGGCGTTAACTAGGACAAGTGCGCATGGCAAAGTCTCCGCAGAGCCGGCTGATCTGGGGGCGGTGACGCGGTTTTTGCGGCCGGGCACACAGGAAACGATCGTGGAGGTTGATTCCTTGGGGGGAATTCAACACTTGTTATTGGAAGCCTTTGTTGGAGGCGCGGGAAAGCGACGTCCTGAAACTGGCGAATTGTGCGTCGCTGTTTCGGTCGAGGGGAAGCCGTTTCAGATCATTTCACCCACTACCCCTTGGCAGTTAACAGATGCCAATTGGCGCCGGCAATTTTCGGCTGCCCAAGAGCGGATGCGCTTATTTAACACCGAACGTCGGGCAGTACTTGGGCATAAGGAAAATGAACAGTGGGCTTCGCGTCACCAGATCATTCGTGAAAGGGCTGCTAAGAGCTCTCAAGTTACTGTTCCGGAGGCGTTAAAAGGGTTTCCTGCTAGCAATTCCATCGACCATTTTATTAATGCCAAGTTAAAACAGGCTGGGCGTGAGCCGATTTCATTGGCGGATGATGGCGCTTTTTTAAGGCGGGTTTCGCTCGACACCAATGGGGTTGGACCAAGTGAATCTGCCTATAATCAATTCATGGAAGATCAAAGTCGAAATCGGCGAGCCAAGGCGATTGATCGCTTTTTGAATAATGATCTTGCATGGGCGGATCACTGGACGAGCTATTGGCAGGATGTATTAGCGGAGAACCCGAACATTTTGAAACCGAAGCTGAACAACACTGGCCCGTTTCGTTTCTGGATTCACGAGTCCTTGCAGGACAACAAGCCGATGGATCGGTTTGTTACGGAACTGATCATGATGGAGGGCAGTCAATATTACGGCGGTCCGCGCGGTTTTGGTGTGGCTACACAAAATGATGTGCCGATGGCAGCCAAGGCTCAGGTTTTGGGGCAGGCGTTTCTCGGAATGCAAATGAAATGCGCGCGATGCCATGATGCGCCGTTTCATTCCTACAACCAAAAGGATCTCTTCAATATTGCGGCTATGTTGAACCGTAAACCATTGGCTGTGCCCAAAACCAGTAGTGTGCCGACGGTGCCGGGCCGCAGGTCGCGCGTGGAAGTGAGCTTAAGCCCCGGCACATCGGTGAAGCCGGATTGGCCGTTCAAGATCGATAAACCAATTGAGCCAATCTCCAGTGATT
This sequence comes from Verrucomicrobiales bacterium, assembly GCA_011523245.1. Taxonomy (GTDB): domain Bacteria; phylum Verrucomicrobiota; class Verrucomicrobiia; order Limisphaerales; family UBA1100; genus UBA1100. Next base: position 6,499 of record WTHG01000056.1, read on the forward strand.
CTCGAAGTCAACTGGCTGCCATGATCACACATGGTCATGATGGAAGATTTGCTGAAGTCATTGTGAACCGCGTATGGCAACGCTATTTGGGTTGGGGTTTGGTGGAGCCGGTGGATGATTGGGAAAATGCCGAGGTGTCCCATCCGCAATTACTGAAATGGCTCGCTCGTGAATTTATCCTTAGCGGATACGACCTCAAGCATGTGGCGAGATTGATCTTAAATTCACACACTTATCAAAGACAGGTAGATCCGGCGTTTACTGTGGCGGGGGAGCCGGAAGATCGGCTTTTTGCCGGTCCGGCGCGCCGACGTTTGTCGGCCGAGCAGGTCGTCGATTCCTTGTTTGCCGCAGCCGGCAAGGAGATGGATGTAGAGCCGCTTACCTTGGATATCAATGGACGCGGCACGGTGGCGACCTTCCTAAACCTGGGAATACCGCGGCGGGCTTGGCAGTTTACTTCGCTCTCAAATGAACGTGACCGACCGTCACTTGCTATTCCTAAGGCGCAATCAGTGGTGGATATTCTCCAAGCCTTCGGCTGGCGTGATGCCCGACAGGATGCATTAACTCGACGTGATCATGAGCCGAATGCCCTGCAACCACCCGCGTTGGCCAACGGCATTGTGGGGCGCCGGATTACGCAGTTGTCCGATGAGAGTGCCTTCACGGAGCTGGCCTTACGCTCCCTGGAGTCCATGGAATTGGTGGAGCTGGTTTACCGTCGTGTGCTGGGGCGTGCCCCGACTCAGGAGGAATTGATCACCATGAATCAGCATCTCTCCGCCGGCTATACAAGTCGGGTTATAAGAAATGCGCCTCGAGTGATTCGTCAGGAAAAAGTACTGGATGTTTCCTGGAATAATCATCTCTCGGAGGAAGCCAATCGAATTAAGATGGAGCTGGAGAAACGCGTTCTGTCGGGCGATCCGCCAACGAATCGTTTGCGGCCAAAATGGCGTGAGCGGTTGGAGGATGTGGTGTACGCATTGGTGAATTCGCCCGAATTTATTTTTGTGCCATGATTGATCGTCGACAATTTCTTGCAGGAACGGCTGCTGCTGCCACTATGCCGGCGGTGTTGCAAGCAGCACCACGTCCGGACTTTGCCCCGGGGAAGGTGGATCATTGTATTCACATCTGGCTCGGTGGTGGGGCTTGTCAGGTTGATACCTGGGACCCAAAACGAAAAGGCGATCCCAAATTAAAAAAACCGGGCTCCTATTACGACCCGATTGATACCTCGGTGCCTGGCTTACAAGTCTGCGAGCATTTGAAGCATTGCGCAAAGGTGATGGAGCATTTTTCGTTGCTCCGATCCGTACATCATGAGGCGGTGGATGAGCATGCGGCCGCCACCAATGAAATGCACACAGGACGGCCAGTGAGCGGGACCATTGTCTACCCTTCCATCGGCTCGGCGGTGGCGCATGAGCGCGGTAAAGTTGTGGGTGGTGCACCGGCTTATGTGGTGATGGGGTATCCTAATCTTACTCGCGGACCGGGTTTCTTGGGGGCGAAAGCTGGATTTGTTTATCTCACGAATACGGAGAACGGCCCGACGGGATTAACGCGGCCGGCTAGTATTTCGTCATCTCGACAGGCCGAACGTGACCGCCTACTTGGCGTGGCGCGGAAATCGTTTGTGAAACGTAATTTAAAAGATACGGTGATTCGCCAATACAACGATGCGATCGGGGAATCGCAGGAATTGATGAGCGGCGAATTCATGAGTGCTTTTAACCTGAAGTCCGAGTCTGATTCGCTGCGGAATGCCTACGGCGGTGAGTTCGGGCAACGCTGCCTATTGGCGCGTCGTTTGATCCAGCGAGGTGTGCGTTTTCAGGAAGTGTCGTTCAATCTGAATTTTGTGAATGGCACGGGCTGGGATACGCATAATGATGGCCAATTAAAACAACACCTGATTATCCAGCAGCTCGATCAGGCGCTGGCCACGTTGGTGACCGACCTCCAGAAGCATAAATTGCTCGATAAAACATTGATTGTAGTGTCCACGGAATTTGGGCGGCCTCCGGAATTTGATGGTGGCGGAGGTCGCGGGCATCAGTCGCGCGCCTTTACTGTTGCTTTGGCTGGAGGTGGTCTGAAAAATGGTCGAGCGATTGGGGTGACTGACGAGATTGGTAAGACAGTGGTCGAGCGCCCCATCTCGGTACCGGATTTGTTTGCCACCATCCATTGGGCTATGGGCGTGAACCCAAATAAGAATCTCTATGATGGCGATCGCCCGGTCCCAATTACCGATCATGGAAAACCGGTCCAGGGACTGCTTGTTTAGTGTCTGACTATAGGGAGGGGGTAGCAGGTCTAGTGCAGCGAATGGATTGGTATCGGTAACTTTTTGGCTTG
>WTHG01000225.1 GCA_011523245.1 Verrucomicrobiales bacterium
GTAATTACGTCCTGAAGTGTGAGTCCGTAGCTCTGCAACGTACGTGGATCAGGCAAAACGTGGTACTGTTTTTCGTAACCGCCAATGGCCCCCACGTCGGCGACGTTCGGTACGGTTCGCAGTTGCGGACGGATGATCCAATCCTGCACCGTGCGCAAATAAGCCAGCCGCTGCACGCGGTTGGTGAGCCGCTCGCCTTCCGGCGTGACAAATTCACCCTCGCTTTCGAACTCCACCGTCCACATCAACACCTCGCCCAGGCCCGTGGTGATCGGCCCCATCGCCGGCTCAATGCCTTCCGGCAAATCCTCGCGCGCGCGATCCAGTCGCTCGCCCACCTGTTGCCGCGCAAGGTGAATGTTCAGCCCCTCCTCAAACACCGCCGTCACCTGGCAAAAGCCATTGCGCGAAACCGATCTCGTGTGCAGCAGGCCCGGGATGCCCGTCAGCGCCGTCTCGATCGGAAACGTCACCAGGCGCTCCATGTCCTCCACCGAGTACGCCGGTTGGATGACATTAATCTGCACCTGATTGTTTGTGATATCCGGCACCGCATCAATCGGCAGCCGCGACAACGACATTGCCCCGACCAACGCCAGAACTAGCGTCGCCACCACCACCAGCACACGGTTGCGAATTGAGGATTGTAAAATGCGTTCCAGCATGACTTTCGATTAATGACTGTGATCGTGCCCCGCACCGGCTTTGCCAAACTCGGCCTTCAGCACAAAACTACTGTGAGTGACAATTTTCATATTCTCTTTCAGCCCGCTGGTGACGGGGGCCCAGCCGTCGACAAAAGCACCGATCGTCACGGGCACTTGCCGAAACGTGTTTTCCTTGGGCAACACTCATACACCACGGCCTTTCCGTCAACGTATTGAACGGCGCTAGAAGGAACAGCGAGTGAGTCTTGAGCGGGTTTGCCGGTGGACACGAGCGCGGTGAGAAATTGTCCCGGCCGCCATCGGCCATCGGCGTTGTCCAACTCTACGCGCGCCCGAACCGTGCGCGTTTCGGGATCAACCGTGGGGCTGATGTAATTAAGCTTGGCGGCGGTCTCGGCGCCGTTGGCGGCGTTACGCAAGGTTAAGGCCAACCCTGTGCGCAGGGCGCCGGCGCGGGCCGGTGGCGTATCCATCACCACCCAAACCTTGGTTAGATCCGCCAGCATCAACAGGTGCGGTTGATCGACCGTGACTGATTCGCCCTGGGTCACCTCGCGTTCCATCACCGTGCCGTCGCGCGGGGCGCGCACCGTGTAGCGGGGTGAGAGCTCCGGCTTGGCGGCAAACGCATCAATCTCCTCAGCAGTCATGCCGAGCAGTTGCAACTGATTCCGGCACTGCTTCACACCGGCCTCCGCCGTGGTCAAGCCATTGCGCGCCTCAGCGGTTTCCTTGGCTTCCTTGGCCGCTGCGGCTTGCAGTTCAACAGACGCCGCCGCCTGTTTCGCGCGTGCTGCTGCCAGATCCTGAGCCTGTTGCGCCTCGGCTTGGGCAAGCGATGCGTGGGCCGCGGCGATGGCTGCGTCGGCCGCTTTTAGGTCGCGATCCTGTTTTGCCTTGACCTGGTCCAATGCGGCCTCGGCCGCCTGCACTTTGGCTTGGGCTGTTTTTAAAACCGTCTCGCGGCGTTGCAGTTCAGACTGCGCGAGCGCACCATCGGCGGCCAGCTTGCGGCCGGACTCCACCAATTGTAGTGCCGTGGCCACCGGCGGTTTGGCCGCGGCCAATTCCCCTCCGGCCTGGGCAATGGCGGCGGTGTTTTTGGCCAATACGGCCGCGGCCTTGGCGGCGGCAAGGTCGGCCTTGGCGGCATTGATCGTGGCGGGGTTTTGCGCCAATGCAATCATTGCCTCCGTACTCTTTAGTTTTGCCTGTGCCTGCGCCGTTACCGGGTTGATCTGCGCGAGCTTCACGGCTTCCTGCGCGGACACTACGGCGGCCAGCGCCTTGAGCAACGCGTTTTGCGCCGCGCCTAGCTCTTGGCTTTCGATCACAAACAACACCTCACCGGCTTTCACTCGGTCGCCGAGGTGCACGCGCATCTCCGCCACGCGGCCGTTGACCAGAGTGCCCACATGCGCAGTAGCTTCCTCATTCACCGCCACACGCGCCGGCACCGTGAACGTGGGCTGCAACGTCCGGCGCCCCACCGCTTCCACGCGGATGCCGAACTGCTGCATGGCCTTGGCGGAAATTTGCACCTCCTCCGGCGGGGGCTCATCCACGCCGTGCCCGTGGCCATGCCCATGATGCGCGTGGCCATGCCC
>WTHG01000359.1 GCA_011523245.1 Verrucomicrobiales bacterium
GACGTCCGCCCCGTGTGGGGTCGCCGTGCGTCATACCGTGCGTGAAGCCACCGCGTGAGTAATGGCCCTGCCACCATTTACCGCTTTGATGACTGACGTAGCCCTTTTCTGTCAGGATACGCGGCAGTGACGGCCCCTTATCAATCAAGGCCACTTGTTGCGCAAACCGGCGCGCGTATTCGGCCGAGCGTTTTCCCTCTGCAGGTATAGGCGGCTCATTTCCAGTGATCTTGTTTTGGCGCGGGTAAAGTCCGGTAATCATCGTGGCCAGCGACGGGCAACACAGGCTGCTAGGTACGTAGCCGTGCGTGTAGGTGAGGCTTTCCTTGGCGAGCTTGTCGATGTGAGGCGTCTCAATAATCTTGTGCCCCATAAAGCTGTAATCAGTCCAGGTTTGGTCATCGGAAATGATGTAAACAATATTGGGCGGCTTCGCGTAACTGAGGATCGCAGCGAAGGCGGCAAGGAGAATTAATCCACGTTGCATGGGCAGACTGTGCAATAAGTCCAACCACTTCGCAAGCAAAGCTGCTTGAGGCAATGGATATTTTGGGTTAAGTTTATTTACCCGGCCGGGCCGCGCAAGGTTACACGCCCTGGAAGGTAATAAAAATAAATGGGGCCTTACCTTCGATGCTGGCCGTCAGGCCTTGACTGGAAGTCGTAAGGTATTGATTCGGCCCCACCTTGGAATCATCGTTCCTTGGGCCTTGTCGAAGCGCGGTTTGGTTTGGGTTTTTTTGTGCCGTTCTCTGGTACGCGTGTGTAAACTTCCTCCGTGGCCGAGCACGATTTATTCAGTAACAAATCAGAGCCCGAGGAAGGTACGCCCAAAGCTGATCGTCAGGCCGGTCAACGGCAAGCTCCTCTCGCTGCCCGAATGCGTCCACGTACTCTCGAAGAATACGCCGGCCAAGAACACATCCTAAAGCCCGGGATGCTGCTGCGACGCGCCATTGAGGCCGACCGTATTCAGTCACTAATCTTTTATGGCCCGCCCGGCACGGGGAAAACTACGCTGGCACAAATCATCGCCAACCGAACTGAAAGCAAGTTTGAACGTCTCAGCGGTGTGGAGAGTAATGTCGCCGAGATGCGTCGCGTCCTCAGCGGGGCAGCCAATCGTCTCGAAAACACGGGCCGCCCGACGCTGCTGTTCATTGACGAAATCCATCGTTTTAACAAAGCGCAACAGGATGTGCTTCTACCTGATGTGGAAGGTGGAATTATTCGGCTTGTTGGGGCCACGACGCATAACCCGTTTTTCTTCGTCAATTCACCGCTAGTGTCGCGCTCACAGATTTTCGAGTTGCAGCCGCTGGACGAACCGGATGTTCGGCAATTACTTGACCGCGCCTTATCCGATTCTGAGCGCGGGTTGGGGCATCTTAAAATAGAGCTAGAACCTGAGGCGCTGGATCATCTTGCCACCATATCTGATGGCGACGCCCGTAAGGCGCTGAATTCATTGGAAATCGCCGCGCTTACCACGCCGCCCGAGTCCGATGGTGTGATTCGTGTGAATATTGCAGTGGCCGAGGAATGCATCCAGAAAAAGGCCGTCGTATATGACGGCGACGGTGATCAGCATTACGATACCATTTCCGCTTTCATAAAAAGCATAAGAGGTAGCGATCCGGATGCCGCCCTGTACTGGCTGGCCAAGATGATTCACGCTGGTGAAGATCCGCGCTTTATTACACGCCGATTGATGATCAGTGCCTCAGAAGACATTGGCCTGGCAGACCCCATGGCACTGGTCCTTAGCACGTCGGCCCATCAGGCTGCGGAATTTATCGGTTGGCCCGAGGCGCGCATACCCATTGCCGAGGCCACCGTTTATCTTGCCACCGCCCACAAGAGCAACAGCGCTTACACAGCTATCAATAACGCCTTGGAGGAAGTGAAAACCGGCCGCACCATTCCCGTGCCCAAGCACCTGCGCGATTCCCATTACGCCGGTGCCAAGCGATTGGGTAACGGCGAGGAATATAAATACGCCCATGCCTATGGCGACCATTTCGTGGCACAGGATTATCTGGGCGTGGACATTCACTTTTACGATCCTACCGAACAAGGCGTCGAAAAGAAAATCAAAGACCGCGTCCTTCACTGGCGATCCTTGCAAGGAAAGTCGAAACAAGATGGCGATTCAAAAAGCTAAAGCCGGCTTACGCGCGGAGATGGCGAGTATTCGTTTGCGACCTAATGAGCTGGCGCTCGATTCGGCAGCCATTTGTGCGCATGTAAAACAACTCCCTGAA
>WTHG01000504.1 GCA_011523245.1 Verrucomicrobiales bacterium
GGCCAAGGTGAAGGCCAAGGTGAAGGCCAAGGTCAGCCCAGCCAAAAAGGTGATGGCCGAATTGGCAACTGGAATGGTGCCGGTGGAGGCGGCCATCTGGATCGCTCCGTAAAAGGCGCCGGTAAGCTCATCAACCTTCCCCGCCGGGAACGCGAAGCCTTGATTCAATCTTCCCAGAGCCGCACCCCACAAGAATACAGCGTGTTAGTGGAACAATTCCTCAAACGCCTGTCCGATAGCCGGCGATAGGTAAACGTTAGATCTTAACACAAAGTCCCGGTCCTTTTTGACCGGGCTTTTTTTTATTTTTGTAAATTATAACGTTACGCCACTGCAGTGTTCCCGGATTGCTCTTCACCAGAGATTGCTGGTGAGGGGGTCCCGCGCACCTGCTTCACAACCGCCTCGGCAGTCAGCCCGTATTTCTCACGGAGTTCACCAACCGAACTGGCGTGCTCCACAAACTGATCCGGCCACCCGATTCGGATTAGCGGCGTGTGTACGCCCTTCTCCACCAACAGCTCGGCCACCAAGCTGCCATAGCCACCCGGCAACACGTGATCCTCCAGTGTTACCACTAGATCAGCGGTTTTCGAAAAATATTCTGTGGTCGCTTCATCGATCGGTTTGGTAAACCGCGGATCAATCAGCGCACAATCAAAGTCTTCACCCAATTCCTTAGCCGCCGCTTCGGCCACACTGAACATCGGTCCCAGCCCCAGAAAGGCTACCTTGCGCTTACCGTTCCCTTCGAAATTCCGAACGATCTCAGCCTTGCCAATATCCAACATGACCGGTTCTTTCTTAATCGCCACCCCTTCAGCCGCTCCACGCGGGTACCGGATAAAGGCCGGGTGATTTTGGCGTGAAGCCGTAAAGAGCATGTCGGCAAATTCATCCTCATTGCGAGGGGCCATCGCCACAATGTTCGGTACGCATCGAAGATAGGCAATGTCGAATAGGCCATGATGGGTCGGTCCGTCATTGGCCGACAGACCGGCTCGGTCCATGCAGAAAATCACCGGCAAATCCTGCAGGGCTACATCGTGAATGATACAGTCATAGGCGCGCTGAAGAAAGGTTGAGTAAATCGCCACCACCGGCCGGAAATCCATAGTTGCCATTCCGGCGGCAAAAATCACCGCGTGTTCTTCGGCGATACCCACATCAAAATAACGCCCAGGCAACTGGTCTCTCAGAGACTTTAACCCCGTACCACTCGGCATGGCCGCCGTCACTCCCACCAGCTTGGTGTCGCGGTTGCAGAGTTTCACCATCTGTTCGCCAAACACATCCTGCCAATTCGGCGCGGAACCGGGCTTGGCCGAAGGAGTCTCGCCGGTCTTCGCATTGTACGGCCCCAAGCCGTGAAATTTCTCAGGCGATTTCAGGGCGGCATTGTAGCCTTTTCCCTTTTTGGTGAGTACATGCAGCACCACCGGGTGCTCGCATTTCTTGGCGTATTCCAGCGATTTGATCATCAACGGCAGATTATGGCCATCCAGCGGACCGATATAACGGATGCCCAACTCCTCAAACAACACACTGCTCGCCGTGCCACCGCGGCCGTCGGTCAATACTGGGGGTTCATGCGACAAGGTGCTCTCCGCCACCTCCGCCTTAAGCGCGCCTCCCGCCCGCGACCCGAGCCGAACCGCGAAATCGCCCTTGGGCAGTTTTTTAACCGGATTCGCCAAATCATCATGCAGCCGGTTGTACCCCGGGTTGGTGATGATCTTGTTCAGGTACTTGGAAATGGCCCCGACGTTTTTATCAATGCTCCATTCGTTATCATTGAGAATGCCAATGAATTTTTTGGTCGTGTGCGAAATATTGTTCAGCGCCTCGAACGAAATGCCATTGGTCAATGCCGCATCGCCGAACACACACACCACGTCCTCATCTGATTGTTGTTGATCACGCGCCGCACACATACCCAGTGCCGCGGACAACGCCGTGCCAGCATGGCCAGCACCAAACGAATCATGTTCGCTCTCGGTGCGTAACGCGAAGCCATTGAGGCCGTCGGTTTGCCGAATTTTTTTGAATTTCTTCTGACGCCCAGTCAGCAATTTGTGGACGTAACATTGATGGCTGACATCCCAGACAAATTTATCTTTTGGCGTGGTAAAGACCTTGTGCATGGCGATAGTCAATTCGACCACGCCAAGATTCGGCCCCAAATGCCCACCAGTCTTCGCCAGCGTGCCGATCAATTCCGACCGCACTTCCGCCGCCAATTCTTCCAG
>WTHG01000247.1 GCA_011523245.1 Verrucomicrobiales bacterium
TGTTGCCGACACCCATTTTCGCACCATCGACTTGGAAATCAATGAGATGACTGCGACCGTCGCCGACGTAGTTGCGGCCGGCCCGGATGCCTTCGCACCATTCATTGTAGTTCAGCTTGCCATCGAGCTTCACATAGCTGCGGCCAAGCCCGACGCGTTCGCCGTAGATGCACGGAAAATCCGTCTCACCACTGATCCTTGTGCGATAGCCGGCGTTGAGGGTGTGATACCAGATGTTCAGCTCCCACACAGACGGCGTATCGACCATGGAAAGAAAATCCACTGCGGGCACCAGCTCGCCGTTCGGGCCGGGGATGCGGTGGGTGACGTTCATGATATATTCGTTGGCGCCGATGCTGTTGAAGGGGGGGATGTTGTAGTTCGGCAAATCATCGGTGGGCACGTTGAGGCCCCAACCCGAATGCGCCGGCCCAACGAGGGCGCCCTGTTTTTTGGCCCAGCGGAGCGTGTTTAGACAGAGTGTGGGCCAGTGGTGCTTGGACGGGCCACCGGGATAGATCTGCGTCTTGAGGCGCAACAGGCACAGGTGACCGGATCGATGTGAGCCGAAGCCGCTCACCTCCACGTCGTAACGCAACAGATAGGGGTACTGCGAAACCTTGTCGTCTTTGCCGGTGAAAAATTGTTTTTGATAATCGAAGCACGGCCCCCACGTGAGGTTGCTGCCGACCTTGAGATCCTCGCCCATGATATGGCGTTGCATGTCGGGCGCGTGCACGCCCTCGGTGGGGTTGTTGTAATGCGCGCAACCGGCGGCGTGGATGTGATGATCGCCACTCCACCAGCCGAGCTGCGCGGGATCAATCCAGCGTTGCACCTTGAAAGTTTCCTGTTGCTTGCCGGTCACCTTAATTTGGCGAAACTGCCGAATGCTCTCCGGCCCGCGCTCGAACCGCACGATGTAGATGCCCTTCGGCAGCTTCACGCTCTCGCCATCGGCACGGTACACCTGCGGGTGAAACGCAAAGTCAGGCGCGAGCCGTTTGGCTTGTGAGGGGTACACGCGCCCGGCGGCGTCGCGAATCTCAAACGCGGCGATGGTCGGCTTGCCGGTTTCATCCTGCACGCGCAACGTCACCGGAAACGCCGGCGCCGCGGTGAAGAGCACATCCACCTCGTTGCGAAAGCCGAGGTCCTGTGTGCCCTGCCCTACGTCGAAGGAGAATTTTGCCTCCCGCTTGCCCTTGTCGCGGCTGTAAAGCTGCACGATGCGGTACTCCACCTCCAAGCCGCCCAGCGCGGGGGCGAGCGGTTGCTTGTCGAAGGTCTGTAAATCCAGCCAGCGATCGCGCAACGCGGCAGCATCAAACTTCACCGGCTTCTTGTTGAGACGGCGGTCGGATTCATTCTGGGCCCAGCGGCTGTCGTGCACCGAACGGGCATTCGGGCTCACCACGCGCATCGCCGCCGTAGTGCCCGCCTCGTTGTGCACCTTCACGAGGTACTGCCGCCAGCCGGCCTCCACCAGCACCGGCTTGGCCGGCCCCTGCCGCACCTTCACCCGCGCCTCGGGATTGATGTGCACCAGAAACAACACGTGCCGGTCGAGGATACGCTGCAGATCCGCCGCGCCGTCCTCCGCCTCGGCGGCCTTGGCCAGTTCAGCCTTGGTCTTGGCGTCAAACGGCTCGCCCAGCAAGTCCATCGCCGTGATCAGCCGCTTCGCCTGCGCCGCCAGCGGCTGGGTCTCCACATCGTATACCGGGATTTGCTCGGCAAAGAGATGCGCACCCCAAAGGAGCACGCCGAAGAGAAGGCAGAATCGCGTTTTCATGGCGTGCAAAAACGATACGCCCCGCAGAGCGGTTGAGAAGAATTATTTGGATTCACAATTGTCGAATTTGGACTGCTTCGGTAAGGTCAATTGATTGACGAAATGCGACTGATTTTTGCTATTCCCATGCTTGCTACCGCAATTCAAATTGCGGCCGCGCCGATATTGTTTGAAAAGGACATCCGACCGATCCTGAAGGCGCATTGTTTTCATTGCCACGGCGAGGACGGCCGGGAGCGTGGTGAGCTGGATGTACGGCTGGTGCGGCTGTTGCTCGAGGGCGGCGAACATGGGCCAGCGGTGGTGAAGGGCAAGCCGGAGCAAAGCCCGCTTTTCAAGATGGTGAACTCCGGCAAGATGCCGAAGGAACAAGCCAAGCTGGCTGCCGAGGAGATCGCACTCATCCGTGAATGGATCGCGCAAGGCGCCAAGACC
>WTHG01000493.1 GCA_011523245.1 Verrucomicrobiales bacterium
TGTCGATCCCAAGCGCATGGCGGTTACCGGGGGTAGCGGCGGCGGTACGCAGACCATTCTGCTTGGCGCGCTGGACGATCGGCCGATTGCTTCCTTTCCCAATGGTATGGTGAGCACCTCCATGCAGGGCGGTTGCACCTGCGAAAGCTGCTGTCTACTGCGCGTGGACACGGGCAATGTTGAGCTGGCCGCGCTGTTCGCGCCGCGTCCGCAGGGGATGACGGCGGCCAATGACTGGACGAAGGCGATGATGAAGGATGGATATCCAGAGTTGCAGAAGCTCTACGGGTTGTACGGCAAAAAGGAGAATGTGTTTTGTGTCGATCTCACGCACTTTCGGCATAATTACAATTACGTGTCGCGCGCACACATGTACCACTGGTTTAACCGCCACATGAACTGGGGACTCAAGGAGCCCGTTGTGGAGGCGGATTTCAAGCTGCTGAGCGAAGAGGAACATGCGGTGTGGAATGACAAACATCCTGAACCGGCCGGGGGCGAGGCCTTTGAGCGTAAGCTGACGAAATGGGTGGCCGAACGTGACGCCAAGTTGGTGGAGAAGATGACGGTGACTGAACTGCGCCAGGCGTGGGGCGCGTTGATCGGTCGCGCAGCGCCGGCGTACAAGGAAGTGGCCCGCGAAAAGGTGAGTAAGGCCAAGCGCGACGGGTATTTAGAATTCGCCGATATCCTGCGCCTCAAGAACCATAAGGAATCGTTGCCGGTGGTTTCGTTGTATCCGGCCAAGGAATGGAATGGCAAGGCGGTGCTGATTCTCACAAGCAACGGCAAGGCGGGGTTATTCGATGCCAAGGGCAATCCGACGGCCGCGGTGCGGTCGCATTTGGCGGCCGGCACTTCGGTGGTGGGCGTGGACCTGTTCCAGCAGGGCGAGTTTCTTAAGGACGGCAAGCCGGTGACGCAAGCAAGGGTGGTGGGGAATCCGCGTGAGTTTGCCGGGTACAGCTTTGCCTACAACCACACGCTCTTTGCGCGGAGAGTTCATGGTGTAATGACCGTGCTGGCGTGGGTGCGTGGGTTTGAAAGTGAAAAGCCCGAGCACATTCGCGTGGAAGCGGATGCGGCCACTTCCCCTGTTGCGCTTGCGGCGTTGGCCATGAGCGGGCGTGGTGTCAATGAAGCGACGGTACACGCTGGTAAGTTCGCCTTTGCGAACTTGAAATCCTATCGCGATCCAAACTTTCTTCCGGGTGCAGTAAAATACGGCGGCTTGAAAACCCTGCGTCGACTGGCCGCCGCCAACGGAGTGCAACTCAAGAAGAATTAAGGACCAACATGAGACTGTGTCGATTTCAAATGGGTGATGCGCCCGCGGTGGGGTTATATCAGGCGGACAGCGTCGTGCCCTTGGCCGCAGCGGCAGTAGCGGCGGGGATTGCGCTGCCGACATCCGATGATGTGCTCGCGTACTTGCCTGGCGGAGCTCAGCGAGAAGCGGCTTTACAGGTGGATGAATGGTTGACGGCTAATACGGCAGCGGCGGCGGAATTGGGATTGGCGGATGCGACCATCCTAACGCCTGTGCCGCGCCCCAACAAACTGCTGCTCTTGGCGGGGAACTATGCCAAGCATATTGAGGAAGGTGGCGAGATCGCGGTGGAACGGGCGCAAACCTATCCGTACGTTTTCATGAAGCCAGCTTCCACGACGCTGAATCGACATGGTGGCGACATTCCCATTCCGGCCGTGTCACCGGACAATATCGATTGGGAATGCGAACTGGGCGTGGTGATGGGCAAGAAGGCCAAAGGCGTGAGTGAGGCGGAGGCGCTGAACTTCGTGGCGGGCTACACGGTGGTGAATGACATTTCCGATCGTGCTTTTCGTCCGAACCCCAACCGCGCGGAACGTGATCGCGATAAGTTTTTCGATTGGCAACACGGCAAATGGCATGACGGCAGTTGTCCGGTTGGCCCGTGTGTGGCTTGTCCGGAAAGTATTCCAGACCCACAGGTGCTGCCGCTCAAACTCACCGTAAATGGCGAGGTGCATCAGGACGCCAGCACGGCGATGCAGATTTTCCCCGTGGCGGCGGTGATCGAATTCATCTCCACTTTTGTAACGCTGGAACCCGGCGACATTATTTCCACCGGCACGGCTGCCGGCGTTGGTCATGCAAAAGGGGTCCACCTCCAAGCCGGCGATCAAGTCGAGGCGAGTATTGAAGGGATCGGGGCGTTGAAGAACACGATGGTGAGCTGTCATAGCT
>WTHG01000448.1 GCA_011523245.1 Verrucomicrobiales bacterium
CCGGCAAATTGAAGGCCATTCAGTCGCTGAAAGACACCTTTGAACTGGTCGGCGTGGTGGAACCCGATGCCGCTCTGCGCCGCCGCGCCCAAGGGGTGAAATTCATTACACTGGAGGAACTGATGAACACGCCTGCGCTCGCGGCGGTGGCCATCGAAACACGCGTGCGCGATCTGGTGACCACTGCATTGCCGGTGGTGGAAGCCGGCCAACACATCCACCTCGACAAACCCGCCGGGCCTGAGCTGGGTCCATTCCGCAAACTGTTGGCTACCGCCGAACAAAAAAAACTCTGCGTCCAAATGGGCTACATGCTCCGCTACAACCCTGCGTTCGAATTCATGTTTCGCGCCGTGCAGGAAGGCTGGTTTGGTGACATCATGGAGCTGGACGCCATGATGGGCAAAAAAGCCTCTGCCGGGCTGCGCAAAGAACTGGCGGAGTTTTCTGGCGGCGGCTTCTTCGAGCTCGCCTGCCACATTCTCGATGCCGCCATCCATGTACTCGGCAAACCTTCCCGCGTGATGGGCATCAATCTCCGCACCCAAGCCGCTGCCGGTGACACCTTTGCCGATAATCAACTGGCTGTGCTCGATTACCCCAAGGCCACAGCGACTCTGCGTTGTAATCATAACGATCCGTTCGGCTTTCCACGGCGACGTTTTCATATCGCCGGCACGCGGGGCGGCATGGAAATTCAACAACTCGAGTCCGGTCGGTTTACGCTGAACCTGGACCAAGCCCGCGGAGCATACAAAAAGGGGACCCAGAGCGTGCAGCTCCAAGGCGGTCGCAGTTATGTCGCGGAGTTCGCGGATTTGGCCCGCGTGATCCGAGGCGAAAAGAAACTCGCCTGGAGCTATCAACACGACCTGACCGTGCATGAAACACTCCTCAAAGTGTGTGGCATGATTTAGCAATGCGTCTTTGCTTCGTCATCGTTACACTCGCCATCACGAGCGCATCCGGTGCCCGGGCTACGGCCGTGACTTCCGCTAAATCCGCCCGGGCCGTGTTTCAGCACTTTTGTTTCGACTGCCACGGCAACGGCAGGGCAAAGGCGGGGATTGCGTTGGATGATTTCCAAAGTGAACTTGATGTTTGGCGCGATCGTGCAATTTGGTTGCGTGTGCGCGATGCGTTGCGCTTGGGAGAGATGCCGCCGGAAAAGGCGGAACACGAAATGCCCGCCGACACGCGCAAGGCCATCGCCAATTGGGTGACTCACACCCTCGATCATGTTGATGCCTCCCAAATCCCACGTCATGCCGGCCACGTCCCCCCGCGCCGATTGAACCGGACCGAATACGCGTTCACCGTACGCGATTTGTTCGGCATCGATTTTGACGCCCGCCCGCTGTTGCCGGCCGACCTCGTGGAAGGCGGCGGGTTTGACAACGCCTCTGCCACGCTCTCGGTGCAGCCGTTGTTAATCGAAAAATATCTCACCGCCGCCCGCAGCGTAACCGATGCGGTATGGCGCGATGCCGAGGCTCTAGAACGGTTGCTCCCGGTATTGCCTCCGGGACTGAAGCTGAAGACCGCCGGTCAACTGCCGGTCACCGCCACGGCCGCACAATCCAAGCGCACGGACATGGGTGATGGCGACTTCGCCGTTCTGGTACGGTTTCGGACGAAGACCGGCGGTGCGCTGTTTGCCAAAGCCCCAGCCAATGGCGAATGGGTGCCGGACGCCAAGACTTTATATATCAAGCGCGGCCGCCTCATTTACGATATCGGATGGGTGGGCAATCTGGAAACGCGCACGCGGGTGGATGACGGCGAGTGGCATCACGCGTTGCTCAACGTGGCTGGCGGCCGTGCCCAGATTCATGCCGACGGCAAACTCCTCGGCACGCGCCGCTTAACCCGCCCGGATCAGGCAACCCACCGGTTTCGCATTGGGGAGGCCGGCGATGATGATGAGTTCCAACCTTTCACCGAAGGCCAGATTGCTTTCACGCGCTTTTATGATAAATCGCTGACGGCGGCCGAAGCCAAAGCCGCCAGTTCGGGACATGCTATTACGCGGAATCCGTCGTATGAGTGGAACCCCGCCGCCCGGCAAAAGCCACTAAAACCCGCCGCCAATGAAGCCGAGGCGGTCCGGCGCAATCTGGCCGCCTTTTTGCTGCAAGCCTTTCGCCGGCCGCCCACCGGGGAGGAACTGGCCCGCTACACGAAACTCTTCGAGACCGCACGCACGAAAGGCGATGGGTAC
>WTHG01000490.1 GCA_011523245.1 Verrucomicrobiales bacterium
ATTGAGCCATCTGCGCGATGAACTCGGTGTCACTCACCGGCTTGAGCGGATCCTGGTTGCGCATCTGGGTGACGAGCAGGTTCAGAAACTCGGTTTGCCCCATGGTCTTGGCCGGCAACCGCTCGAGCTTGTCGGGCGGTGCAGTCATTTGCGATTGAATGTCGGCGGTACTGATCATGGGTCAAATTCTCCTGGTTACGCCCAGCTTTGCCAGCCGTCGTAGGCTTCCTCCACTTTGTCGGTGGATTCAGATGCAGCGGCGTGGGTTGTTTCCTTGTCGCGGGTGGCTGCCATGCCCAGGGCGGCCCAATCGGCTTCTTCATCGCCAACTTGGAATTCCGGTGTGGGGTGTTGTGGTTGCCCTTGGCGGTTAAATTGACGGGGATCAGAATCGCGGGTGGTTTCCTCGGAATCTTCGGATACCAGATCGCCAAGGTTGACGCCGCGTTCGGAGAGTTGTTGCTGGAGTTCGTTCCAACCGGAAGCCAATTGTCGACCGTCGCCTTGATGCATGCGGGCCTCGATCTCCACGCCGCCGGCACCGTACTTGATGGTGAGCTGCATTTCGGTGTCGTTATCCGGCTGCACCTTCACGGTCATTTCATTTTCGCCACGCACACGGAAGGTGGTCACGGCGTCCCAAATTTTCTCCAACATGGGATTCAAAGCGCCTTGAGGCGCGGCGGCGGCCTGAGCCGGGGTGACACCGGTGACGGCCGGAGCGGCACTTTGCACGGGGGCCACGGGGAGCACGATTTCCTTGGGAGTTTCTCTCGGTAAATCCTGTTGAGCCGATTGCTGGCCGGATCGCGGGCTGGTCTCGGCGGCACCGGTGGCCGGACGCAATTCCTCCACAAGCACGGGCTTCGCTTCCGGTTTCGGAGCGAGGGGCTTGGAAGGCATCGTCATGTTATCGGTTTTCGGAGCAACTTGCGTGCCGTCTTTGGCTGCCGATTGGGGAGCCATCTCCTTGAGCACGAGGTTGGGTTGCTGGGTGGCCGGCTTGGAAAGGGTGTTTTGCTCGCGCACCTGCTCGGCCTTGGCTTGATCGGCCTTGGTGAGTTGCTGGAATTCCTGCGCCCGGTTGCGGGCGCGATTAGCGGTGCGTTGTTGCTGACGTTTGAGGGCGGCTTGCGCCTTGGCTTCCTGAGTGGTCTCGGTGGTTTGCTTGGATTCCACTTTCTTGAGTTTGGGCTGAACTTCTTTAGAAGTGGCAACTTCCTGTTTCTGGGCGGCCTCCGCCTTGATGACTTTTTTGGCGGTTTGCTTTTGCAATTCCGTGGCGCGCACGAGGCCGGTGAGGGCTTCGCTGGCTTCCACTTCCTTATGTTTCTTAGGGGCGTTGTCTTTTTTCCGGGTGTTTTGTTCCTCATCTTCCTCGGAACGTTTGGCGGTGTCTTCCTCCTCAGTTTTCATTTTCTGGGAGGCATCTTCAAAAATCTTGTCGAACTGCTCGGCATCACCTGCACTGCGGGTGGATGGCGCCAAGCCGAGCACGGCATCCTGTGTGGTGGCCGGTTTCTGTACGGTGGTGGGGGGGGCTTCCATGTTACGGGGTCTCCTCGGGTTTAGGATCAATAGCCTCAGCCTTCATGGTTTTCCGATGATGCTGGATGAGGTTTTGGTAAAGTTCTGGATCGCTGGTGTCTCCACTAAGCAGAGTGCGAAATACCAACGCCTGATTGGTGGGAGCTAGGTACTGAAATACCTTGCCATTGAGCGTAGGATCCTCGGTCAGGTTGGCACGTAAAATCTGCCGCACCACGGCCGGGCCATCAGGCTGGCCTGGCAACAATAAATTCTCATAAATTCTAGCCATTTCCTGTAGGCGCGCCTCTTCCTCCCGGCGAATGAGATGGATGCGGCCTTCAAATAATTGATCCAACTGATTGCGCGTACGGGTGATATTGTTGGTGTGATAATGCAACGCCTGAAGCTGTTCGTCCAAATGGGTTTCTAATTCGTTCAACTCTCCCTCACGTTGCTGCAGGTAATTCCAGCGATTGCGCATTTCGGACATTAGAATGGCAATGTTCGGGTTGGTAAAATCCAGTTCGCCGGGCGAGGTCACGGCGTTCAGCGTTTGGAAGGCAGACACAATCCGCTCGTCCTGCTTGGGTTTCTCCTCCTGATACACTTCTTGTTCGGGCGTCTTGGGGGCATCGACCACGGTCTCGGGTTTTTCCTCCACGGTGGCGTTGGTATCCTCCTGACC
>WTHG01000262.1 GCA_011523245.1 Verrucomicrobiales bacterium
TGGATCACATATGAAGTGATTGTCCCTCAATATTTCGTAATTTTGGTTATGTTCATTCAGGATATTAGTTAAACTTCGTTCGACTCTGAAATCACCCGGTTTGGTCAGAACCACTGTTTGGATTCGGTGGTGAGTTATGGTTTTTTCGATTGCCGATGCCAGTGACTGGTGTTTTTCCGCTAAAGGATTATAAATCACATGGCGACCAACGCCTTGTTGCTCGGCACAAAAGTGCCGCATTGCACTCAAAAATAAGACACTTCTGGCCTTATGAGAGGGAACATGGAGATTTTCATTGTGAACTTCAGCCATCCATATCACGTCGACGTCATCATCAAATTCATCCAAGGCAAGTGCATGATGATTCAATTGGTCGCCTAGGACTACGACTAGTTTCCTAATGACTCGTGGAAGATTCATTGAAAAGCTCCGGATGCACTTCTCCAAATTCGTTAACTAGGATCTGGTGGCGGTACGTGAAAACCTGACGAAGTTTATTCACCACAAACGGCGAAAATGCGGAGTGCATCAACTTTCCCCCAGGCATCATAAATTCAATCTCATCTCGCATTAAGCAACCGCGTGAATCACCGTTAAGGAACAAGTGTCTGTGTCTCCATATCTTGAAGGGGCCATCAATTTGCCGGTCGCTGAATTCGCGCCCCGGCTTCACGTTTTCTAATTCTGCGGTCCAATCCACATACAGACAGCAACCTAGCAGGGGAATTCTCAGGTGGGCTTGATTTCCATCTCCAAGTTTTGCGGCTCTAACCACATCAATGGAATCCTCCTCGGGCGTTAGTCGTTGTAGTGCGAGAGGTTGATCGTGCCACCTGTAGACCTTCTCGGGCGGAGCGTTCAAGTGGGTTTGGTGAATGTATTTTGTCGTATACATTAAATGCTTTGCGTCTTTTGACTGCGAAGACCGTTTTCCGCTATCTGCTCATCTTTGCTTTCTCGGTCCAAATCTTGCAACAATTCAACTAGATTGTGACAAAGGGCAGAGGTCACTAAGAAACCGAACATTAAAATACCAAGTAAGATTGGATCTTCCATATTCACTCCTCTTCTTTCATTTGATTTTTTTCAATTTGAGCCAATTTGTGCACTGCCCATAACCCGAGAATACTGGGCACCCATATTCCCACATAGGCACCGTATTCACGGTTTACAGTGAACCAGAGTAATATGCTAAAGAACATACTGCTAATGGCACAAGTCAGGTAGATGATGTCTGTTTTCTTCATGGGACAAATATTTAGGCGGCCATGGGGAGTGCTGCATCTTTCAAAGTCAGGGCACTTCGTAGCTTGTTGAGTGCCGTTCTTTGAATTTGACGTATTCTTTCTCGGGTCAGCCCATAATCCTTTGCGATTTCACCGAGGGAACGATTATTCCCGGTACCAATGCCATAACGTTGTCGCACAATGTCACATTCCCGTTCATCGAGTACCTCCATCGCTTTCTCAATGTAGGCAAAATCGTGGTTGCAAGTTGCCGCGATGTCAGGTGCTGGTGAATTTTCATCGGCTAACCTTTCATGGAGAGATTGTACTTCCTGATTCTCATCTTCATCCAAAGAAAACGAGGCCTTCTGTGATCTTTTCATTAATTGGATTTTCTCGATCGGCATGCCTGTGGCCTCCGCGAGTTCCTCATCCATGGCAGGACGCTTCAACTTACGGTTTAGCTCAATTTCAGCCTTCCTCATTTTCTGTATGTGATCGACCAGATACACCGGGAGTCTGACTGTTCTTCCCTGATTAGCCAAAGCACGGCGGATGAACTGTCTTACCCAAATGGCACAAAGCGTCGAAAACCGGCAGCCGTATTCAGGATCGAATTTTTCTGCAGCCCTAATTAGTCCTAGGTTGCCCTCGGAAACCAAATCCATGTATTCTAGGCCCAAATTTTGGTATTCCTTGGCTATCTTAAGCACGAGCCGAAGATTGGCTTTCACGAGTTGGTCTACGGCCTTTCTATCACCAGATTGCACACGTTTGCCCAATTCAATTTCTTGATCAGGAGAAACACGGTCACATTCTGACATTTCACGAAGATAGCGGGTCAGATTAGTTACCTCGTTTGTTCTCGGTTCGTACGTTGGTTCCAATTCGAATTTTTCTGTGCTTTTCATGACTTAGGGCTTTCGTAAGTGAGGGGGATGGCCAGAGGGTTCCATCCCCCTCACAATGAGAAAGGGTAGCTTACTTAGTACTTGTTTTCTTTGTCTTGTCCTTAGGGATAAGGACTTTATCTATAACGTGAATAACACCATTAGCAGCGCCGATATCAGCTTTGATCACGTTCGCTTTGTTGATGAATACTTGTCCGTCCTTCAGCTTGAGCCTCACCTTTTCACTGGCAACTGTCTCCACCTTGCCGGGCTCTATGTCCGTGCTCTCCACTTTTCCGGCAACAACATGATATGTGAGAATTTTGGTCAGTTGATCTTTGTTTTCAGGCTTTAATAGACTTTCAACAGTTCCCTTCGGTAACTCCGAGAAGGCCTTGTCGGTCGGTGCAAATACCGTAAATGGCCCTTTCCCCTTGAGGGTATCAACCAGGCCTGCCGCCTTTAATGCAGCTGCGAGGGTTTTGAAGTTCCCTGCGGCGACAGCAGTATCAATAATGTCGGCAGGTTTACTCTTGCTGGATGTAGAGGTGAATTCCGTCTTTGGTTTCGGAGGTAGCATGACACGGTCGATTACGTGTACTACTCCATTGTCAAACTTCACGTCAGCTTCCCGTACCCGTGTATGGTTATTATTCAGCAAGACGTAGTGCCCCCACTTCTTTACAGCGAGGTGGGCGCCATTCACAGTTTCTAACTCACCACTGCGAAGACTGCAGGAAGTGCGAGCTTCACCCAAAACGTGGAATGTAAGAATGGATTTCAGTTGCTGCTTGTTCTCGGGTTTGAGCAGGTTTTCCACGGTTCCTTTCGGCAACCTCGCGAATGCATGGTCGTTGGGGGCGAAAACAGTGTAATTCCCCTTGCTTGAAAGCGTCTTGGAAAGGCCTGCGGCTTTGACTGCAGTAACAAGGGTTTTGAATTGGCCGCAATCCTCCAAAGCAGACATGATGTCTTTGGCTTGAGTTGTTGCGGTTGTCAGGCCGGTCAGTGCAATTAGTGTAAGTAAATTTTTCATTTTTTATTCGGTGTTTTGTAGAGGGAGGGGGAATTTCCCCCTCCCTGGATTTGGTTCGATACCTCTCTTGAGGTACGTTTACTTAGATTTGGGAATGATTACGGTGTCGATCACGTGAATCACGCCGTTGTCGGCCATTACATCCGTGGCTACCACTTTGGCATTGTCCACATGGACTCCCTTTTTGGATACTTTCATCTTAAAAGAGGAACCCGAGGCTGTCTTTACCATGCCGGATTTCACATCCTTTGCCATGACCTTGCTTGGAACCACATGGTACGTGAGAATGGAGACCAACTGCTCTTTGTTCTCTGGCTTGAGCAGGCTCTCGAGAGTTCCCTTAGGCAATTTCGCAAAGGCCTCATCAGTAGGAGCAAACACCGTGAAGGGACCATCGCTCTTAAGAGTATCGACCAAATCAGCCGCCTTCACAGCAGCCACTAAGGTTTTGAATGATTTGTTTGAAGCGGCAACGTCAACAATGTCACCAGCTTGAACCGGGGCGGCAAGCATCAGGGCGGCAGCCGCCAAAAGTAGGGTTTTAACTTTTTTCATTTACTATCTCTTGATTAGGTTTTGTTTATGTTTAAGTGCCGACTTAGTCGCGGCGCACATAAATTTAATCCAAAAAAGAGATATGTCAAACTATTGTTTAGATAAAAGTGTCACAAAAATTAAACAGTAATTTCCCGCTTAATTTCGTGGTTTACTCGGATTTGAAGGTCAAATTCTCGTGTTCAACGAGTTTATCCATTGCTTTTTCGAGGCAAGCTCGGGATTCGGCGGCAACTTTGTGGAGGTATTGATGGACTTCGGCGTCCTTGGTGTTGCGGTTTTCGCAGTCTTTCATGTAGGCCTCAAAATTATTCAGGCTAAATAAAATGTGCGACAGATGTTGAGGGCATTCGCATTTAATGGCGTTAGGTTGGTTCACGATTTCCCATAATTGTGGATCGGAATAACGCCTTTGCTGGATTTGCGCAGCTGTTTCATCCTCAGCTCGCGGTCTTTCCGCTGACTTTAACAAATGATTTGCGGCCAATGTGAGTTCCTGAACATTTACCGGAGCTCTGAGTGGTAGAATTAGTCCGTTGGTTATGTCTCTTACAACCTTTTTGGGTCCGAAAGCATAAACTACGCAGGCTCCTTGGGCTCCTGAATGTTCAATGGCTTCTTCAATTAGATCGGGGCTGTCCGGCTGAAGACTGGCAATTTGAAAGATCAATAAATCAGGCTGACATGCTTTTATCTCATTAGAGAGTGCATTTTCAGGGTTAAATTGGCCTACCAGTTCCAAGGGAGCGGCATAGGCACCGACGTCGGCATTGCCAAGTTGAGGAAACCCGTATCCTAAAACTGCCACCTTTATGGGCGTGTGATTGGTCTGCTTCTCTCGTGTGCCGCGTTTCAAAGTTTGTTCTTTTAAGCGATTTTCAAGTTCTTCAACCGTTAAGCCTGCAACCATTCCGATACTGTCCCCATGGTCAGTAAGCTCTTTAAGCAAACTTAATTTGGTGAGGTCCCGTTCGGTATAGAGTCGCTGCTTACCCTCAGTGCGTACAGGGGACACAGCGTCATAGCGTGTTTGCCACATCCTGATTGTCATTGGCGTGATACCGGTCAAGCGGGCAATTGCACCAATTTTGTAGAGCTGTGAGTTCTCAGGATTCATCATAATCATAAATAATTCTTA
This sequence comes from Verrucomicrobiales bacterium, assembly GCA_011523245.1. Taxonomy (GTDB): domain Bacteria; phylum Verrucomicrobiota; class Verrucomicrobiia; order Limisphaerales; family UBA1100; genus UBA1100. The sequence continues at coordinate 4,846 of WTHG01000262.1, forward strand.
CACATGTGGCTATATATGCCAATTGTGCAAAGAATTGGGTAACGTTTTATTAGGGTTTTCCCCACGAAAAGTTTTTCGCAGAAAAGCTCAGCTGCTGGAAAGAAACTAGGTAATTAACTGATGATCTCGAAAATCGCCTCTACCTCTACGGCAGCACCGGTTGGGAGGGCGGCGAAGCCGAGGGCGCTCCGGGCGTGGTAGCCGTCGCCTTCTTTGCCATAAATCTCATGGAGCAAATCGGAGGCACCGTTGATGACGAGGTGTTGATCGGTGAAGTCCGGCGCGGAGTAGACGCAGCCGAGCAGTTTGATGACCCGCAGGCCGTTGATGGTGCCGTGCGCGTTATGGACGGAGTTGAGAATTTTTTGGGCGCAATCCTTGGCCGCCGCGTAACCGTCTTCGACGGACAGACCGGCGCCGAGCACGCCGGTGGCGGTGCTGGTGTGGCCGCTGGTGATGAGCAGGTTGCCGCTGCGGATGCAGAGATTCAAATAGCCGGGCTCAAGTTTCGTAAATTCAACGCCCAGTTCCTTTGCCTTTTCCTCGGGATTCATGCGGGGAGGTTGCCGCGCGGGGGCGCGGGGTGCAATGACGAATTCGTGCGTTCACTTTCCGCCCGCCCGCAGTTTTTTGAGATCGGGCAAATCGTAGTGTTGCAGGGCGCGGGGGTGGATGGTGTGGAGATGGCGGTTGGCGCGGCGATCGGTCATCAGCGATTTCCAAGCTGCCAAGCCACCGTGCAGGGTGAGGCGGTCGATGAGCTTGGGCTCAAGGGCGGCGGCGTGCTGGGCGGCGGTCGTGGTTTCGCCGTGGGCAATGAGGTGCACGGTGGGCGTTTTGTGATGTTCGGCAAGCCATTTGGCGCATTGCAGGATGTCCTCGGTGCGCATGGCGAGGAACGAACGGCCGAGGAGATAGCTGATGTACCAGTCGGCGCCGGGGAAACGCCAGTTACGCGTAGCGGTTTCGCCGAGGTCGCGCAGGTCCACGATCATCACCGGATGCCCTGCGTCGCGGAGTTTGTCGGCGGCGGGTAGGGCACTGTTCAGGCCCTCGGTGGGCGTGATCAAAACTGGCACCTGATCGCCCTCGGGCCAGTGCACCGCGGGTAGGTGGATGTCCTCCTCCGGCTCCCACATCATTGGCCGCGGTTGATCGACCTTGCGCAGGAACATCAGCCTTTCCATTGGCGGCAGCTCGGCCGCGCGGCGGATGCCCGTGATTTGCTGCAGGCGGTCGCGCGTGAGGGGTTGGCGTTGGGCGGCCCATTGTTTTTCATCAGTAGCAAACCAATCGAAAATTGACTGGGCATTTTTCATCAATAACACCTGCCCCTTGGGCGTTACCTGCAGCTCGGCATCGGTGCGCACGGGCACGTTTTCCGGCTCGTTGATTTCAATGATGCGCCCTTGCAGCCAGCGGGCGAAGAATCGGGCCGCACCTTCGCGCAGGCGGCGGCTGAACCCGTGCTTTTCATTGGCCTCCACCAACGCCACGCGTTCGGGATGGCCCAGCACCGTGTACGCACGCTGAGCCTGCCGGAAGGCTTCCCACGTGCCCTCGATCGGCACAAAATCTGCCGTGGCCGCAAGGATTAGTGTGGGCCGGGGTGCGCGCGTGAGGATGAAATCCGGATGGTCAAAGCCTTTACGGATCTGCGCGAAAAGATTCTGCTCTGCATCGCCCGGGCCAGGTTTTTCATTTTTGCGCCGGTGCGTGGTCATAAAGCAACCCGGCGCGGCGGCCACGATGCGGTCATCGTACGCCATCAAAAAACTCGTCAGATTGCCGCCGCCGGAGTTGCCCATGCAACCGAGCCGTTTGGCGTCCACCTCCGGCCGGCCAGCGAGATAATCCAGCGCGCGCACACCGTCCCACACCATCCAACGGCCCAGCCCACCGCCCAGCAAAATAGGCGCCGGCCCTAGCACGGCGTGTTCGCTGGTAGGCTTGAGTGGCAAGCGTCCATCCGCATTGACCAACTGCCGTCGTTCACCCTGGCCGATGGGGTCGTAACACAACACCACGAACCCGTGCTGTACCAGCAGGCGATTGGCCTTTTGATATTCCTTGTATGCCTTGCCGTTGGCCGAGTGACCACACGGATGCAGCACGGCCGGGAACGGCCCCTTGCCCGACGGCCGATACACGTTGGCCGTCACATAAAATCCCGGCCGGCTCTCGAAGAGCACCTTTTCGATTGTGAATCCCTCTTCGCGCAACACCCCCGTCACGCGGGCGTTGAGGGGGGTGCGTACCGGCATTTCGCCTAGAGTCCACCACAGGAAATTCCTTCGCTTCCCCTGATATGCCGCCAGCGCCGCGGGGCTTTGCAGGGCCTCCTCCAGTTCCTTCAAACGCGCATCCATCGCCGCGTGCACCTGCTTGCGCAGGTAGGCGCGCATCATTTGCTGCTCCTTGTCCGCGTTGAAATCCTTGGGCAACACCCGCAGTGCCGCCCGCGCATCGGCGGCCAACAAGCTGAACAGTAATAGTAAACGGAGCATGCCCGCAGTGTGGCGGGGAGATGGAACGGGCGCAACTATTTCGCCAAGCTGTAGCAGCGGATCTCTTTATCGTTGCGCAAATAGACGCTGCGATTGGCGAAGGCGGGGTGGGACCAGACGAGGCGTCGGTTGCCGACCTGATGAGTGGGCTCGATCAGGCGGACGCGACTAATCTCCCCTGCTTCTTCTGAGCTTCCCTAGAACAACGGTAGGGGATTGCCGTCGCAGAGCTGGAAGGGGCGGTCGAGTTGATCGTGCAGTTCGGTGCGCGGATCAATGCCCATGGCGCGAAAGGCGGTGGCGTGGATGTCCGCCGGGGAACAGGCCCCGGCCGCGGGCTCAGTGCCCTTCTTGTTGCTGGCGCCATATACCTGACCACCTTGGATGCCACCGCCGGCGTAGGCCAGCGAGTAGACATTAGGATAATGATCGCGGCCACCGTTACCGTTCACCTTGGGCGTACGGCCAAAGTCGGTGAGGAACACCACCAGGGTTTCCTCTAACATGCCGCGCATCTCCAGGTCGGTGAGCAGGGCGGATACGGATCGGTCAAAGACGGGCAGGAGCCGGTCTTTCATTTTTGGAAAATGATTGCGGTGTGTATCCCAGTTGTCCCCGCTACCGCCAGCAAGGTCGCTGGCGGAGAGAAGGGTTTGCACGACGGGCACACCGGCCTCGACCAGACGTCGGGCAAGCAGGAGGGATTGGCCGCCCATGTGGTCGCCGTACATGTGGCGGATTTTGGGATCCTCCTTCTCCAGATCATAGGCATCGCGCACCGGCGATCCGAGTAGCATGTCCGCAGCCATGCGGGAATAATGATCGAGTTGTTCGTAGGCCGTCTCTTCACTGCGCGCATTGTCCAGTTGGGTGAGCAAGGTGCGGCGGTCGGCGATGCGGTTCTTGTCTAGGTTCAACTTCAGGTTGAGCTCGCGGTCGGTGTACCGGTTAACGCCGCGCCACGGTTCGCCGGCCGGTGTGCGCACGAGGATGGGATCGTACTGGGAGCCGAGCCAGCCGCCGTGTTCGCCGGATTGTTGGCCGCCGTTGTCGAACATCGAGTAAGGCATACGGATGGCTCGTGGGGTGCCGGCGGCCGGGTTATGGAAATAGGACATCATAGATGCCAGCGACGGCCAGTTCTTGTTGCTCTTGGGCTTGGCCCCTACGGGGTTGTGGCCGGTCATGTTCACATACATGGCCGAGCCGTGGCCGCCGTGCTTGTGATGCACAGAGCGCACAATGGCGAGCTTGTCCGAGTGCTTGGCC
>WTHG01000498.1 GCA_011523245.1 Verrucomicrobiales bacterium
GTTCCGGTAGCCGCCTGGCCGGCAAATGCCTGCTGACAAGCCGTCAGGTTGCCTTCAATCGCCTCTTCCACCGCCCGCTGAAAACTCAGTGCTTCCTCAAGGTGCGCCTGAGCCTGAGCATGCACCTCACGAGCCTGAGCCTCTTCATTGACCCGGACTTCCAGCACAGTTTTCAGCTTAAATCGGAACGGTTTCATGGCATCTGGCCTGGCGGCGGCATGGCTTCAGGCGTGCCGCCCGGGGATTGCACAGCATCCGGCGTGCCGTTTTCGGGAGACGTCGGTATTTGCGCGGCCGTTTGCAACGGCTCCATCGCGCCCATCGTGTGCTGTAAGGATTCCCAACTTTGTTCCATAGAAAATCCTTCGCCCACGGTTTGGCGGAGAAATGCGTTCAATGGATCATGCACCTGAATGGACCGGTCAATCTGCGGATTGGATCCGGCCTGATAGGCGCCGATGGAAATGAGATCGCGGCTCTTGCGGTGAATGGCGAGCATCTCGCGGGCATCGCCCATACATTCGCGGCGCGGCGTGTCGAGCAGATCATAAGACAGGCGGCTGACGCTTTCCAACACATCGATCGCCGGATAATGGTTTTGCGCCGCCAATTCGCGGGATAACACCAAGTGGCCATCCAAAATGGAGCGGGCCGCATCCGCCACGGGATCGTTCATGTCGTCGCCTTCCACCAGTACATTAAACAAACCGGTGATCGAGCCGTGCTCGTTATTGCCGGCGCGTTCGAGCAATTGCGGCAATAGGGAAAATACTGAAGGCGTGTACCCGCGCGAACTGGGCGGTTCGCCAATCGCCAGACCAATCTCGCGTTGTGCCATGGCAAACCGAGTAATGGAATCCATCATCATCAACACATTTTTGCCCTGATTCCGAAAGGATTCAGCGATGGTCATAGCCAAAAAAGTGCCTTTCACGCGGGCCAATGCCGGCTCGTTAGAGGTGGCCACGATGATGACCGATTTGCGTCGGCCTTCCTCATCCAGATCGCGCTCAATAAAGTCTCGTACTTCCCGACCTCGTTCCCCGATCAGGGCAATTACATTCACATCCGCCTCGGCCTGACTGGCCATCATGCCCATGAGCGTGGATTTTCCCACACCGCTCCCCGCAAAAATACCCATGCGCTGGCCGCGACCCAAGGGGGTAAACGTATCAATCGCCTTGATGCCAGTGACAAAGGGCTCGGTAATCCGCGCCCGCTTCAGGGGATGCGGCGTCACCAAATCCAGCTCGGCCACGGCGCGCCGAGACAATTCGCCCAGCTCATCCAACGGCTGGCCCAATCCATTGATCACGCGGCCCAACAACTGGTCGCCCACGGGCACGCGCAGGGAATGGCCGGTGGCAATCACCTCGCTGCCCGGACAAATGCCGTTCACTTCGCCGAGCGGCATGAGCAGCAATTTGCGGTCCCGGAAACCCACCACCTCAGCCTCGATACTTTGCTGGGTGATTTGCGATTCGATGCGGCAGATTTCACCGACCGATGCCATGGGCCCTTGGGATTCAATTACCAAACCGATCATCTGCGTCACGCGGCCCCGATTCTGGACGAGGCGCGTACCGGATAAACGCGAACGCGCCTGGGTCAAGCCCTTGGCGGCGCTGGAAGATTCGGCTGTGTCTGTGGCGATCATGAGTCAACGGCTTCGCGCAAGAGTTGTTCGCGCGTTTCGCGTCGGCCATCAATAAGGCCGCAGTTGGTTTCCACCAAACAACCGCCGCGTGATACTTCCTCGTCTTTGAGATAGCGCACACGACGTTGGTGGGGAGAATCGGCCAATAGATCCGAACCGGATTCCTTCAGCAGTTTCAAATCTTCCGGATTCAAATACACGGCCACTTCAGCATCGTTCTCGCAATGGCCAAGGGCTTCCTGAATGGAGGACTCTACGATCTTGGTGCTAATTGGTAATCCGTTCACCAAACGGATGGCGGCTTCGGTGGCAAATTCGACCAGTTCCGATTCGAGTGATTGCAGACGTTGATTTAGGGAGCCGTTCACCTCGGTTTCGATCTTGCCCAGTATCCCCGGCAAATCGGCAGTGTTTTTCTGTTCCAACTCGGCGCGCAATTTATTGATCTGCGCTTCGTATTCCGCCACGGCTTCCTCACGGCCACGCTGGTAGCCGGCCTGTTCGTGTTCGAGCAATTGCTCTTTGTCCACTGGCTCCGGCGTAGGAGCCATAGCTTCCTTCTCACCTGTGGTTTCTGGGTCAGTGACGGGATCTTGAGGGTCGCGCAGGAGCGATTCGGCCGGGCCGATGGCTAGGCGGATGTCGCGCAATGGCGCGTCGGTTACGAGATTATCGATGGCTTTGACCATGGGGTTTAATCGCTTTCGAGTGAGATTTCTCCTTCGGTTTCCAATTGACGTACAACATCAATAATACCGTTCTGGGCAGATTCGATAGCACGCATGGATAGATTGTCCGGTAGGCCCTCAATTTCATCGTTCACGTTTTCGGCCGCCCGTTTGGAAAGGGCGCCAAGCATCGCATCGCGAAGAGTGGTGGTGGCCGCTTTAAGGGCAATGGCGAGCTGACCGGCATCAACTTCACGCATGATCTTCTGCATGGTCTTGACGTCGAGCGTTTGCAGATCATCGAAGGTGAACATTTTCATGCGGATGGAACGTACTAAGTCCGGCTGCCTTTCATCGATGTTATCAAGCAGCTTCTTACGTTCGTCCTTGGCCATGGCGTTGAGGACGGCGGCGGCGGATTTCTCGCCACCGGTTTGGTTCAATGCGCGGCTGACTCGCTCGCCCACCTTGGAGGAAAGTACATCCCCCAATGTTTCCACCACTTCAATGGGAGTAGATTCAAGTGTCGCTAATTTCTCCACCACGATCTCGCGCTGACGTTCAGGCAGGCCCATCAACACTTCCGAACCTTTGGCTGCAGAAAGGTAGCTGAGTACAAGAGCGATGGTTTGAGCATCCTCTTCCTTGAGGAGGTTAGTTATTGAAGTAGCATCCAAATCAATGATCTGCTGCATACTAGCCACACTGGTGCGAGCCGTACCGACTCGACCAATAATTTCTGCCGCCTTGAAGAGCCCCACGGATTTCTCGAGTACAGACCGGGTAAAATCAACCGAACCACTGACACCGCTTCGAGCTTCAACGGCCATCTCCGTAAATTCCTGTAACACTTCACCCTGTTGCTGGCTATCAAGCAGAGGCAAATTAGCCATTTCGGCACAAACCAATTCACGCTCGTTATCGTCAAAATTCTTGACGATTTCTGCAGCCGCATCCTCGCCCATGATGACCAGAAAAGCCGCGAGCTTTTGCGATGCATTAAGATTAAGTTTATCTACTGAGTCACTCATGCCTGAGATATTTTCTAGGTTTAATCGCTATCCTCGTTTTTGAGCCAACGACGGGCAGCTACTGCCATGGTTTCGGGACTCTCTGTAATCATGTCACGAAGCACCTCGATATTAACACGTTCAGGCTGTTTAGCGCCCAGACCGAAGTCCATGATGAGTTTCTGCTTCTGCTCCTCAATAACCTCCACGTCATCTTCGGTGGCTGCCAGCAGTTTCATGCGTTCACGTTCTTCATCACGAGCCTGCATGAGTTGCTGAATGTCTGCGGGCGAGAGTTTCATCTTGCCAGATCGCGCGTCAGCAATGGTACTTTCAATATCCTCCAAGGTCATGTTGTCAGTATTGATCTCCACCGGGCCAGCTGACCCTTCAATTGTAATGGGTTTAGAAGCTGCGGCTTCTCCGGAGGCTCCACCTCCAGGAGCACTCGGTGCGGCTGCAAATGGTACAGCAGCACCTCCTGGCGCAGGCACGGCACCGGGCACTCCAGCCACAGCCGGCACTGGACCAGCGGCTCCGAGTAATTGCCCAACCGGTACACCGGTTTGGATAGTTTCATCGCCGCTACCTTTCACAAGCTTCACAAAGGCAAACAAAGAGGCGCCGCCTAGTAGAACGTACAGGAGATTTTTCAGAACAGTGCTGATCAAGTCCTTAGTGGCCGCAGAGCTGATTTGGGCTTCAGCGGCGGTAATGTGAGAGCGGTTAAACTGCATTTCAGCCACTACAATATCATCCGGCCGCACAGCCGCCACCCCAGCGTGCATGCCAATGGCGTTTTTCACAATATTGGTAAGCTGCGTCATACTGGTATCGGTCCGGGGGTCAGCGCCTTGATTCACCAGCACTGAGGCAGTGAGCCGGCGGATTTCACCGGCAGCTTTCACAACGTTGGTTGTGGTTCGACTGTTGTTCAATTGAATCACACTTTCGCTCTTGTTCTGTTCATTGTTTGAGAGAGCCCCACCTGCAAGATTGTTAGTACTGGCATTGGCGTTCACGGGCGTCCCCACCAGACCGCCAGGCGAAGGCTTTGAGGTGCCAGTATTCTCAATTTTCTCTGTGACCGAATTAGTCACCGACCCATTGGGGTCGTAAACCTCTGAAGTATGCGTGATTTGATCATGATCCATCTCGGCACTCACAGTCACTTGAACTTGATTAGGGCCCAGCACTCCGGAGAGCATGGATTCGACCTTGCTGGCGAGGTACAATTCCAGATTGCGCCGAGCTGTCAGTCGGTTGTTAGCCATGGCGCTGAATGTGCCACCTTCCTCGTTTGCGGAAAGCGTGTTACCGAAATTATCCACCACCGAAACGTGGTTGTGCTGCAATCCTGGCACGGAATTGGCCACGAGAAAACGGATGGAGTTGACGGCCTGTTGATCGACCATACCTTCCTGGCTGAGATTCACCATTACCGAAGCGGTGGGCTTTTTGTTATCATCCACAATCAACCGAGTCTCGGGCATCACGACCATGACACGGGCACTTTTCACACCGGAAATCATAGAAATACTACGACCGAGCTCGCCTTCGATGGCGCGCTTCTTGTTTACCTGCTGCACGAAATCCGACATGCTGATGGTATTTTTCTCATCAAACAATTCGTAGCCCTTACCGTCTCCGGAAGACTTAGGTAACCCGCGGCTGGCCAACGTCATACGCAGGGTATGTACTTGGCTACGGGGCACTTTGATGCTGGTGCCGCCGGCACCGGCTTCATACGGTACGCTCTGTTCCTCCAGCACGGCCACCACCTCGCCGGCGTCTTTCGGGTCGAGACCGCCATAGAGCAGCACGAAATCGGTGCGGCTGGTGAAAAACACCACGACCGCCAGCGTAACGGCAACAATGAGTCCGGAGGCCGCCACGGTGAGTTTCTGGTTCACGCCCAGTTGTGACCAAATGGCCAGCAGTTGTGCGCCTAATGCTCTGAGTTGTTCCATGATTCGATCCGTCGATGGGTTTTGCTAGGGGTTAGATCTGCATGCGCATAAGCTCCTGATATCCTTCCAGTAGTTTGTTGCGCACTTCCACCATGAGCTGGAAAGCCACACCGGCCTCCTGCATGGCAATCATCGCCTGATGCAGCGGGACTTCCTTTCCCGCGAGCAGGTCGTTGACAGCTTGTGTGGAGTCGAGCTGTTTCTGGTTCACCTCGCCCACAAATTGATTAAGCACCTCGCCGAAACCGGCACCCTGTACAGCGCCGGCGCCCTGCGCAGCCTGAGTGGACTCCACCTGACCGGTCTTCGCAGTCTGTTGAATCTCCCGGGCCTGCTCCATCATGGCGCGTTGCTGACGGTACATTTCCGTCAGCCCCTGCGTTGCCATGGGATTCATTTGGACCGGGATCATGATGCGTGTTCCTATTAAATAAAGTGTCTCTAGTTGCCCTTACCTATGGCGAGGGTTTGCATAGCCATCTGGCGAGCCGTGCGAATGATGGCCAGATTGGCCTCGGTAGCACGCGAGGAAGAAATCAAGTCCGCCATTTCCTCGTGGATGCTGACATTGGGAAATTTAACCATACCGGTTTCCGGGTCAGCATCCGGATGGCCGGGTTGATAAAGCAGCCGATGCGGCCGTCCATCGGATTCGATGCCGGCCACCTGTACTTGCTGCACGGCATTGGCAGCATCAAACTGATTTTTCATCACCGTCTCAAACCGAACCACCTGGCGCTGATACGGACCGCCTTGCGGCGTGCTGGTGGTGTTGGCATTGGCAATGTTTTGGGAAATAACTTCCATCCGCACCTTCTCGGCCTGGATCGCCGAGGCGGCGCTGTCGGCTCCGGGAAGTAAATTGACGCTAAGCATGATGAGTTCCTAGGGCTGGGTTAACGGGTTTGAATGGCGGAGCGCAGTTTGCTGAGCGTGCCAGTAATCATCTGGGTTTGCAGGTGATGAGCGACCATGTTCTTTTGCAAGTGGGTTAATTCCTTTTCCAGTTGCACAGTATTGCCATCGCGGTTTTGAGCCACAGCGGTTTGATCTACAGTGACGGTGGGTTTGAGCTGTTGCACGTTGCTGACGCCTCCTTCCGAGATCGCCCGGGATAACTCGCTCGCAAATGCCGGAGCCACATCCACCCGTTTGTAATTGGGTGTTTCAATGTTCGCCAAATTGCTCGCGATGGCCTCCTGCCGCAGCACGGTGGCATCGAGCATTTTCTTCACGCCCTGATAGTTAGCGCTGGCAAACAAACCGTCGATCATACCCCGCGAGCAGCATTCCCCGTGCCATCGCCCCTAATTTAGTAGCCTCTTCTAATGACATTCAAAAAACCCCATTTTTGGCATTATTATACGTTATTTTGTGTTTTATGGGCTCTTAATGACATTGGGTTAATGAACACTAATGGTTGATGTGCCGCTTTAAAATAAGGGCCAGAAATGGTATTTTGAGAATTATCTGGGAAAATGTTCCTACCTTGTGGCTTTAAAATGTTGGCCCGTGAATTGCTGCATAAAGGCTGAATTCTCTGTTTGAACAGGATGTTTAGGCGGAAAAAACAGATGTTTTTAATGAAAACACGCCAGTCAAGGTTGCTGTTGTGGAGTCTCGGTTTGTGGGCTGGGTTGTCGCTATTTGCTGCCCCTCCAGTCCAACCGGCAGCGGAGACCCTTGAGCTTGCCGGTCGACAGTGGGCTCAGGCTTGGTTGGATCGGGCTCGCGATCGGTTTAGTCTGGTGCATCCGGTCAACCTAAAAGGAACACCGGAGGAGGCAGGATTTGATTTTTCTGTTGAAGCTCAGCGGTTCACCAAGCCATTGGTTACGGGCCCGTTGGCGCTGGTGCTGAATCTCTCGGCGGGTTATCCGTATCCGCAAAGCGCCACAGATTTTCAGTTTTGGATCACGCGCATTGCCAATAACGCCATGCGCCAGCGTTACCAGCAGATCATGACGGATCTGACCGAGCATTATCAGGCACGCGGCCATTCCCAGACACGGGCTCGTTTGTTGGCAGAAGATTTGTTTCATCAAAAATCCGCCATCTATTATCCGCTAGTCCATCACGCTTCCCCGAATCTTGGGGCCTTAGGGCCGAAAGATTCGCGCAATCCATACGGCACCAGCACACTCGCCAATAGTGCAGCGGACAACTACAATCTGGGCCTACTTTGCCAAAAGGTTGGCAATCATGAACAGGCTGCTCAGCTTTTTCATCAAGCCGCACAAACGGGGCACGCAGGGGCGCAAGCGAGTTTGGCTTACTTATATGAGACCGGCCAAGGCGTCACAAAAGACATAACTCAAGCAGTTTCATTTTACTCCCAAGCCGCTCGACAGGGCCAAGCGGTGGCCCAGTATAATCTCGGAAGAATATACCAGAATGGCCTGGAGGATGGGCGTCAACAGGTCCCGTCCAACCCGAAAACCGCCGAGTATTATCTGCAACGGGCCGCCTCGCAAGGCGTGGTGAGTGCCTATCATCAGCTCGGCGTACTTTATTATAACCTTGGCGTGCGTTTGTCCTCGAAACACCTAACGGAAGAGGAATTTAAGAAATGGGATACCGACGAGGACAAAGTGATTTCCCCACAGGAAAACCAGTATTTGCGTGATGCCCATGATCATTTTCTGCTCGCCAGCCAACAGAATTACGGGCCTTCCCAACATGCCTTGGGGGTTATGTATCTGCAAGGCTATGGCGTACCGGCCGATGCCAGCCAGTCCGTGCATTGGCTGCAACAGGCAGTCAAACATCCCCAGCCCGATTCGTATTACAACCTGGCCCAATTGTATGAACAAGGCCGAGGCACGAAGCGGAACTTAGCGCGCGCATTTCTTTTATACCGCCAAGCTGCACGCATGAGCCATGCCCCCAGCCAGTATAATGTGGGATTGTTTTATTACCAAGGACGACGGGCCGGCACACTGATTAGCCAGAAGGTACCCGAATCCTTCGTAGCCAATCACCCTTATCTGATTGATGACATGATCGCACTCGATCCCCAACGTCATGCAGTATTGGAACAAGCCACGGCTCTGTACAGGCCCGCGCAACCCGAGGAAGCCTTGCGGACACTCGATTTATTTGTGGCCGATGAACATGTCCAATTAATTGTATCCGTTCTCAAATCCATGTTGCCTGCAGAGGCTGATGTGTCCGACTCCATCCTCGCCCCCTTAGGCGGTGATGACCCGGTGCAGGCTAGTGCCTGGTGGACCTTGGCAGCAGAACAAAACCAACCCGCCGCCCAGCAGGGTTTGGAACTGGTGAATCGGGTGCTCACGCGGGAACAGGTTCAC
>WTHG01000430.1 GCA_011523245.1 Verrucomicrobiales bacterium
GATTTGGGTGGCATCTGATTTGCAATCAAGTAACTGGGATCCGGCGGCAAAGAAACGTTGGCGCCAATTATCCGGCAAGATCGAAGGGTTGCCGCAATCTGTCAGGGTCCGGTTGATGGCGCTTGACGAGGAGATGCCGGCCAATGTTTCCGTGCGTTTATTGGAGGCAGCGCGCCAACGGACGGCGGATCAAGTAGAGTTGGTTTTGAAGCTTGAATTTACGCGCGGCTCCGCATTGCCGGTGGAATTGGACCTGGCGGTTCAAATCGAAGGTCAGCAAAAAAGCGTTACGGTATCGATGGAAGGGGCCACACACGAACATGAGTTGCGTTTTCCGTTGCGTAAGGGTGCCCAAGCTGGCTGGGGGCGCGTGGAGTTGCTGGATCAGGAAGATGGGAACGTTCGGGATAACGTGGCATACTTTGTTTACGGAGAACCTATCCGGGCACAAACGGCAGTGGTCGGTGTGCCTGACCGTTTTGCAACGCGCTTTTTGAATTTGGCCGCCGCGCCGGATCCGGCCAATACCAATCAGGTAAGCACGGTGATCGCCCCCACGGCGGTAAGTCAGCAAACATGGTCTGATTACGCCATGGTATTGTGGCAGGCTCCCTTGCCCACAGGTGAAGAAGCCGATCGCCTAACCGATTACGCTAAGGCGGGGGGCTTGGTGATTTGTTTCCCGGAAGATGCTTCTGACAGTAATACGTTTAACGGGCTGTCTTGGGGCGAGCTCAAGCGGTTTGAGCGAGATGGGAAAACATTCGATAGTTGGCAGGCCTTAGTGGCGGCCGAGCAGGAACAGGAGCATCTCGGATTTCGAATCACCAGCTATTCGGATAGCGAGGGGCCACTGCAACGAACCGAAGAGGGTTTGTATCTGCCAGTGGATGATTTGCGGGTGAACCAACGCAAGGCAATTCAGGGCGATGGGATGGTGCAGGCTTCCTTTGAAGATGGGATGCCGTGGTTGATGACCAAAACCGTTGGACAAGGGCAGGTGGTTTTCTGTGGTACGCAACCCACTGATGCGTGGAGTAGTGTAACCGAAGGGTTGGTTCTTGTCCCTATGCTGCAACGGTTGGTGGCCGAAGGGGAGGCCATGTTGTCAGGACGTTACGTTCAGGGGCACCTGCGCATTGCCGGAGATCATCGAGCGGGAGAAGGCGAGCGCTGGATATCAGAGGAAAGTGGTGAAAACACGGCCAAGGACATTAACCTCCAGGCGGGGGTATACAGAATGGGGCAACGGGTGGTGGCGGTCAACCGGCCTCAACGTGAGGATGTGCTGATCTCGATGGATCAAGAGGAAGTGAAGGGGCTTTTTGGAGAGGTGCCGCTGGTTTTGTTTCAGGAAAATACAATTGAAGTCGAGTCAGATGATGAACGGGAGTTGTGGAAAGCATTTCTTGTGGTCATGGCTTTGGCGTTATTGATTGAGGGTATACTAATCCTGCCCAAGGGCGCGGACGAACGCGTAGAAATTCAACGCTCGGCTACCGGTAAGGTGCCAACTCAACAGGCAAGCTGATGGAGAACGGTTGGGAATTTCAACCTCTGCAAACGCCCGCATGGCTGATTGGTTTTGCGGTAGTGGTTTGGTTGACGACGGCGGTGGTCAGTTATCGCAACTGGTCTCGACGAGGCGGTAAAGGCGTGGCGGCTTTGGAGTCGTTACGTTTTATAATTATGGGCCTGATCCTCTTTACCTTGTGCAAGCCAGAGTTTTTGCGTGTTACGGACATTGAGGAGCAGCCGGAAGTGGTGGTTCTGACCGATGCTACGCACAGCATGGATACACGCGATGTGGTCATGGGCGCGCGTGATGTGGTGACACGTCAGGAATGGCTTGAAGGGCAGTTGGCTACGAACTTCTGGGCACCTCTAGAAAAGCAGGCAAAGGTGACGGTCCAGGATTTCGGGATGAGCTTCACTAACGCCGAGGTGTCACTTGGTGATGGGACGGATATTTATCACGCGCTTGAATCCCAGCGCATCAAGCGCAAGAACCTGAAGGCCGTGTTGATGATTGGCGACGGTGATTGGAATATTGGAGATCCTCCGCAGCAGGCAGCCATGAAATTGGGCGCAGAGAGAGTACCAGTGTTTACACTGACGGTCGGCAGCGAACAGGCTCAAAAGGATCTCGTGCTCGAATCCGTGAATCCGCCAAAGTTCGGTTTGTTGGGTGAGCAGATTTCTATACCGTTCCG
>WTHG01000285.1 GCA_011523245.1 Verrucomicrobiales bacterium
GTGCTGAGATACGTCAGCCGCTCTGTCCCGAGTAGTTTCTGAAGCTGCGGCTGAATCTTGCCGTATAGATCTTGGAAATTCGAGCTGCGATGACCGACCATCGGGGCGCTCATCGCTTTCCAAGTGGCGTCACTAACCTCTACCGGGCCGGGAATATGTAATTTTAAATGATCCATTTTTACGGATGCACAACGTGCTTGTGAAACTTTTCACAAGCAGTGCAATAGTGCAAGTGTCAGTTGTTCAATTTGGTTAACTATGTGCGACCGCGGTCTGGCGTTGTTCACCGAGTCCGGTAATGCCAAGCTCCACTTTGTCGCCGGGGTGCAAATATCGAGGCGGATCGAAGCCTAATCCGACCCCGCTGGGGGTTCCAGTGCTGATGATGTCCCCGGGCAGCAGGGTCATGAATTGGCTCAGGTAATGTACTAGATGTCGGACAGGGAAGGCCATATCGGCCGTGTTGCTATCCTGCAGTTTTTCTCCATTCACCTTGAGCCAGAGATCAAGTGCCTGCGGATCGGCGATTTCATCGCTGGTGGCAATGTACGGTCCGAGTGGTGCGAAAGTGTCGCAGCTCTTACCCTTGACCCATTGACCGGCGCGCTCCAGTTGAAAGGCGCGTTCGCTGTAATCATTGTGCAGTAGATAACCGGAGACATGATCGAGCGCGTTGGTTTCCTCGACGTAACTGGCGGTTTTGCCAATCACAAAGGCCAGCTCCACTTCCCAGTCGGTCTTTTCGCTGTTACGGGGAATCACCACATCATCATCCGGGCCGACGATGGCACTGGTGGCCTTAAAGAAAATGACCGGCTCCGGGGGCAGCTCCATGCCGCCTTCCTCGGCATGTTTCTTGTAGTTGAGCCCAATGCAAATGAGCTTGCTGGGCCGGGCAGAGGGCGGTCCCAGGCGTTCCTCCACGCCAAACGTGGGCAGGTCGCTTTGCGTTTTCAACCACTGGGCCAGTCGCACAGGGCCGTCTGTGCCGAAAAAGGTTTCACCAAAATCCTCGCCAAAAGCGCTGACGTCTACGCGCGTACCGTCTTCACGGAGCACACCGGGTTTTTCTTTGCCGGGTTGGCCGACTCGAATCAGTTTCATGATATGTCGTTAACGAATGTACAGGGTGCCGCCATCCACGGGGTAGGGGCAACCGGTGATAAAAGAGGCTTCGTCGCTGCATAGGAACACCGCCATGGCGGCCACTTCCTCGGGCTTGCCCATGCGGCCGATGGGCTGAGCGTCTGAGAGTTTCTCAAACATCTCGTCGATGTTGTCGGGATAATTCTTCTTAATGAACCCGTCCACGAACGGCGTGTGAATACGCGCGGGCAAGATGGCGTTGCAGCGGATTTTGTTGTCCAGAAAATCCCGGGCCACCGCGTAGGTCATGGAGAGCACGGCGCCTTTGCTGGTGGAATAGGCGAACCGATCATCGATAGCCATCACGCTGACGGTGGAGGCGATGTTCACGATCGAGCCGCCACGGTCTTTCATGTGGCTCACGCCTGCCTGTAGGCAGTTGTAAACGCCCTTCACGTTGACGTTCAGCACGCGGTCGAAATCCTCTTCGGAGGTGTTCAGCACATTGCCCACGTGCGCAATGCCGGCATTGTTGATCAGACAATCGATGGGGGCATCAGCAGCGATGGTATCAAACACAGCCTTCACGCCGGCCTGGTCGGTTACATCGCCGGTGCGGGCTGTGGCGGCCCCACCAGCCTCGTTGATTTCCTGGGCGGCCACATCGCCGGCTTCGGCGTTGACCTCCAGAATATTGACGTGTGCGCCCTGTTGGGCGAATGCCTTGGAAATTGCCAGCCCAATGCCCGATCCGCCGCCGGTGACCACTGCGTTTTTGCCTTCAAGTGAAAACATGGGCGGCACTCTGGCCAAGAAGCCCGCAGGAGGCAAGACCATTGCGGCTGACAGCAAGATGCGGATGGACTAACGTAGCGGCGTGGAAGGCGAGCGCAATAAACTCCGTAGCGAGAATTGGTTTAATGATCCCGATGACCCGGGTATGACGGCAATCTATGTGGAACGTTATTTGAACTACGGGCTAACGCGGGAGGAATTGCAATCGGGCCGGCCGATCATCGGGATCGCGCAAATCGGCAGTGACCTGACGCCGTGCAATCGAGGGCACCTGGAAACCGTGAAACGCGCCAAGGAAGGTGTGCGGGATGCCGGCGGTATTC
>WTHG01000028.1 GCA_011523245.1 Verrucomicrobiales bacterium
AAGCACGAAAACCTCATGGTGCGAATGCGGGCCGCGGAATTCCTCGGCAGCATCCAAGCCGCCGATCCCATGCCCACGCTGCTCGGCGTGCTGAACACCGCCAAGACCGAGCAGGAACTCATGCTCACCTTCAATGCCGTCGTCTACCTGCTTGATTACAAGGGGTACAAATTTGATCCTGCAAATCTGGACCTCAAATTCAACGGTGGTGAAATTGTCCGTCGTACTAGCTACCTCGAAGGCAACCCACGACGTCCAGACCGAAAGAAGCCGAAGAAATAATAGTGCGTTCGGGAAAGATGAACGACAATAATTCAATGACCATCAATCAATCCCTTCTCAAACGCAGGGAGTTTGTGAAAACGATGGCGACGAGCGGAGCAATGACGCTGTGCTCGCGACACCTCTCAGCCGCCGATGGGTTGAAGCGCCTATCGTTCATTGTTGTGAGTGACACCCATCTCGGACGTAAAGACAATCAGTCGGCAGAACGTAACTGGCTAAAGGCGATCGCCGAGATCAATTCGTTGCCTGGACGGTTTGTTTTGCATTTGGGCGACGTCGTGGACGGCGGTCGGGCAGCCCAATACTCGATCTATGCCGAAACCCGAAAACTGCTAAAGAAGCCGATTCATGAGATTCCCGGTAATCATGACCCCGCTGATTTATTCTCGAAACTCGTCGTTAAGCAGATTGATCGCACTGTTGATTACGGTGGTGTTCGGTTCGTATTATTCAATAATTCGCACCGCGACTCGCATGATGGATTCATCACAGCCAAGCAAATTAAATGGCTAGACACCCAGTGCAAGTCGGCTGCCCAAGAAAGCTTGAAAGTAGTGATCGCTTGCCATGTTCCGATTCACACGAATCGAAATCCAGACCGCGGCTGGTACGTGAAGCCCACCGAGGGACAGCAGGCTTTTTATAAATTGCAGCACCGATATTCCGAACACATTCTGGCATGCTTTCACGGTCACTTTCATAATGGGATCCGCGGTTGGCGCGATAAGCACCAAATGGTGGAGAGCCTATTTCCGTCCATTTGCTATAACCAGAATCGAGGGCTCAAGGATCACATTGACGAAGGTAAGGCCACTGGATTTTTCGTCGATGAATTGCGGCCCGGATTTGTCCTTGCCGAACTGGGCCACGGACGACTGGTTCTGCGTTACAAGCCCCTCGGCGATAAAATGAGCGGGGAATATTCGGCGCAATGGTAATGAGCAGGGAAAACGTGCTGATGGATTCCGGAACTCAATCCAACGCCACAAGGAATGGAAGCAGGAATACGAAATATGGCAGCGCGTTTTGGATGCACAAAAGCGGCATGATGATTTTGCCGAGCTTCCGTTGAAGTATGCCGCCGTTTAATACTTCGGTCTATAATTGACCCATTCGCCGTTTCACTGTTTGCTCGGGGCGTTCCGATGAAAAAAATTATATTACCTCTTTTGCTGGCGTTGGCCTTTTTGAATCCCCTATTGGCAGCGAAGCGGCCGAACGTGGTGTTGGTGATTACCGATG
The DNA here is from genome assembly GCA_011523245.1 of Verrucomicrobiales bacterium. GTDB lineage: Bacteria > Verrucomicrobiota > Verrucomicrobiia > Limisphaerales > UBA1100 > UBA1100. The sequence goes on from WTHG01000028.1 coordinate 1,528, forward strand.
ACCAGGGCTATGGCGATTTGTCATGTCATGGAAATCCAATCCTGAAGACGCCGCATCTGGATAAACTGCATGCGGACAGTGTGCGGCTGACGGATTATCATGTGGCGCCGACGTGTTCGCCGACGCGGGCGGCACTGATCACCGGCCGCTGGACCAATCGCACCGGCGTGTGGCACACGATCATGGGCCGTTCGATGCTGCGCCATAACGAGGTGACCATCGGTAAAATTCTTGGCGATGGCGGCTATCACACCGGCATGTTTGGTAAATGGCACTTGGGCGATAACTATCCGTACCGCCCGGAGGATCGCGGATTTCAGGAGGTGCTTCGGCACGGTGGCGGCGGCGTGGGCCAGACGCCGGATTTCTGGGATAACGCCTACTTTGATGGCGCCTATTTTCACAACGGCAAAGCCGTGCCGGCGAAGGGCTTTTGCACCGATGTCTTTTTTGACTATGCCAAGCGCTTCATCACTAAGGTGAAAGACAGCGAAAAACCGTTCTTCGTGTACCTCTGCACCAACGCGCCGCACGGCCCCATGCACGCGCCGGAGGCTTCCAGCAAACCTTATCAGGACCAGAATGTGAACCTCGCCAACTTCTACGGCATGATCGCCAACATCGACGACAATGTCGGTGCCATGCGGCGGTTCCTCAAAAAAGAGG